>CAYMHN010000457.1:0-3468 GCA_964390235.1 uncultured Candidatus Competibacteraceae bacterium | reverse complement strand
GGCGGGGTGCGGATCGGCGAGACCGCTTCCGATCTGGCGGTGCTGTGCGCCGCTCTGTCCAGCTTCCGCGACCGCAGCCTGCCGACCGATCTGGTGGTGTTCGGCGAAGTCGGTCTGGCCGGTGAGATCCGTCCGGTGCCCAACGGCGAGGAGCGCCTGCGCGAGGCGGCCAAACAGGGTTTCCGGCGGGCCATCATCCCGCGCGCCAATGCCCCGCGCCGCGGACAGATCAAGGACATGGCGATCCAGCCGGTCACCCGACTGAGCGAGGTGCTGGACGAGATTTGATAACAGTTTCTTTCCAGTCCTGTGCCTGCACTTGGGGCATCAAGCGGATATCAACTCCCGGGGTCAAGCGCTGTCCCACGCTGATTTGTCGATTCCGGCCTGACGCAGAATCTCCGCGAGCAAACCAGCGCTGATCTCGGTATTCCCATGCGGATTGGGTATCCGGATTTTCTTGCTGCCCAGCTGCATGAACTGGTGCCGCTTCCCGGAATAGGGACCGGAATATCCCAGTGCACGGAAATTTTCGGATCAGTTCACGACGCGAAATGCTACCTGGCATTCAAGCAGCATCGGTTGCAGAGATTTCCAGGTCGATCCCGTCCAGTTTCGGCACAGGATCATGATCGCGCAGCTTCAGGATCAACCATTCCTCCAGGACCTCGGCAAGCTCGGATCGACACTCCTCGACCGTTCGACCGGTGGCCCAGACACCTTCGAAGCCGGGAATCTCGGCAAACCAGGTTCGGTCTTCCAACTGCTTGTATTCGCTTCGTTTCAGGGCAGCCTGAATATAGTCCGTCAACATGTCTAAGCCTCTGGAAAATGCTCGTGAATTCAGAACATGATACTACGCTAACACTACAACGCCCTCTGTCCGGATTCTTGATTCGGTGAGCGTGCTTCGCGGTTCATCCCGGAGGGATACCAGCCATTAGCCGGGGGGCGGGCGCCCCAGCGACCGATACCCCGGTCTTGCTGTGCGTTGTAGTGTTAATTCAGATGGCCAATAATGCAACCGCACAGTACAAGACCGTTCGGCTGATCGATTGGTTGGGATCAGCACGACAGGCAGCAAGCAAGCCCCCTCATGGTATCATTTCGCCCCATCGATCAACCCATTCAGCGAGGAGTAGACCATGACCGATATCGCGGCATTACTGGGCGATGAGGCCGATAGCTTGTTGTCCTATCAGTGCAGCGGCATCCGCCGGGATCAACTGCATCTGCCCGGCCCGGATTTCATCGATCGGGTGATGGCCGCCTCGGACCGCGGGCCGGCCGTGCTGCGCGCCATGCAGAGCCTGTTCAATACCGGCCGGCTGGGTGGCACCGGTTATGTCTCCATCCTGCCGGTGGATCAGGGCATAGAACACTCGGCCGGCGCCTCCTTCGCCCCCAACCCGATCTATTTCGACCCGAGCAGCATCGTCGAACTGGCCATCGAGGGCGGCTGCAACGGCGTGGCCTCGACGCTGGGCGTGCTGGGCGCCGTGGCGCGCCGCTATGCCCACAAGATCCCGTTCCTGGTCAAGATCAATCACAACGAGACCCTGAGCTATCCGACCAGCTACGACCAGACCCTGTTCGCTCGGGTCGAGCAGGCCTTCGACATGGGCGCGGTGGCCATCGGCGCCACGATTTACTACGGCTCGGACGAGTCGCGCCGACAGATCATCGAGGTATCCGAAGCCTTCCAGCGCGCCCATGAACTGGGCATGGTCACGGTGTTGTGGGCCTATCTGCGCAATTCCGCGTTCAAGAAGGACGGCGTGGACTATCATACCGCCGCCGATCTGACCGGGCAGGCCAATCACCTAGCGGCCACCATCCAGGCCGACATCGTCAAGCAGAAACAGGCCGAGCGCAACGGCGGCTATACCGCCGTCGGCTTCGGCCATACCCACAAGAAAGTCTATTCGGAGCTGACCAGCGATCACCCCATCGACCTGACCCGCTACCAGGTGGCCTGCTGCTACATGGGCCGGGCCGGTCTGATCAATTCCGGAGGCGCCGCCGGGGGTGCCGACGATCTGGCCCAGGCGGTGCGCACCGCGGTGATCAACAAGCGCGCCGGTGGCATGGGTCTGATTTCCGGCCGCAAGGCCTTCCAGAAGCCGATGCACGAGGGCGTGGCGCTGTTGCAGGCGATCCAGGACGTGTATCTGGCAGGAGACGTGACGGTGGCATGAGGCGATTTCCTGGAAAAATCTTCCCGCTCGTTTCCCTTGGCGGGAGCATAGCCGGATAGGGCCTGCGCAACGATCAACGCATCCTCGGTCATGACAATCCGAGCCACTACTCGATCAACGCGGGGGTGAGGTTCGAGTTCTGAGTCCGGCCGATTCAATCCGTCTGATCAAGCTCACGCCTGACAACTCGACCGTATGAATCATCCCGCGGTTCGACCCCCAGGTGCACCCTCATTCCATCGGTATCGATTACCACCATGTGGGCACCGAGGCTGGTGGTCACGGCAACGCCATTGCCATGACGATCGATGATGTGGAAAGTCGTGGTGTGCGCCTTGGGATGTGCCCATAGCCTTTTACAGCTACGGGATGATGATCGATGATGTGGAAAGTCGTGGTGTGTGCGCCAGCGTTTCATCTGCTCTCGATCCTGCGAGTCCATCCTCGATCGGCCACTCCATGGCCCTGCGAGGAGCATGGTGATGCCCTGGCTACAGCATAGATCGCGGCTGAATCCGGCCGCTCGAGGATCAGTCCGGATTGTCGGTCGAGCCATTCGGCCATTAGCGCACTGACCGGATTATCATAAAAGCAACAAAAATTCGCTTGATTTTCCCGAGAATCGGCTACTATTGTTTTAAGAGTACAACAGCGCGCTGCGGCGGCACAGAGCCAGCACAAATGGAAAAGGGAAGGTTCGGCTCGGCTGTTGATCACGACCAGACCTGACGGGGAGCCGGATAAGATGTCGATCGGAAAGCAACTGCTTCTGAGCCTGCTGGCCTACCTCATGCTGTCGGTCCTTGCCTCGGCTCATGCCCAGACGTTCAATGTGGGCAATGCGTCCGGGACACCCGGCTCGATGGTCACCGTGAACATGAACTTCACGAGCAGCGGCAGCAATCCCGTCACCGAACTTTTCGCCGTGGTTGATTTTAACGAGGACCTGCTGGAGTTCGTCGATTGCAGTTTAAGTGTCCCTGGCGCCAGTGTATCCTGTTCTCCGGACGGTCCCGTTTTTATAGACGTCTTTTCCATGGACCACTTGCCGTCCTTCAGTGGGCAAATCCAGTTTCAAATTTCCGACACAGCCACACCCAATACCTCGACACCTCTGATTGTGGAGGTGGACTGCTCTCTGTTCACGTCACCCGTGTCCTGTGGTGCCAGCAACGGCCAGATCTCGATCATCTCCCCCATCATCAACGAGCCGCCGCTCTGCACGATAGACGCCCCGGGCGGGGCGGTGACTCTTGCCGCGGGCGAGGCG
>CAYMHN010000456.1:0-3471 GCA_964390235.1 uncultured Candidatus Competibacteraceae bacterium | reverse complement strand
GATGCTCTGGGGCGCGGCCTCGGGGCCGGTTCACCCCAGGTCCAGGGGGCGACGCGCGGCCACGATCTCTACCTGACCCTCGACAAGAACCTGCAGTACGTGGCCGAGCGGGAGCTCGCCGAAGGTCTGCGTAAGGCCGACGCCAGCGCCGGTACCGTTGTCATGCTCGAACCGTCCAGCGGCAAGGTTCTGGCCATGGCCAGCTACCCGGAATACAACCCGAACGCCTTCTCCCGCCACAAGCCCTACCAGTGGCGGAACCGCGCGGTCTGCGACAGCTTCGAGCCCGGCTCGACCTTCAAGGTCTTTCTCATGGCGGCGGCCCTCAATGAGGCGGTGATCACCACGACCCAGAAGATCGATTGTGAAAACGGTTCCTTCCGCGTGGGCGGTAAGGTGATTCACGATACCAAGAAGTACCGGGAGCTGACTCCCGCCGAGATCATCAAATACAGCTCGAACATCGGCGCGGCAAAGATCGCCAAGCTGCTGGAGAGAAAAACCTTCCACAGCTATATCCAGGATTTCGGCTTCGGCCAGCAGTCCGGCGTCGATCTGCCTGGTGAAGTCGTCGGCATGCTGCATCCGCCGAACCGCTGGTTTGAAATTGACCTGGCGGCCATCTCGTTCGGCCAGGGGATCAGCGTAACCCCGATCCAGCTGGCCACGGCAACGGCGGCCATTGCCAATGGCGGCTACCTGATGGAGCCGTACGTGGTTGATCGGATCGTGGACAGTCAGGGGCATGTAACCCGACAGAATCAGCCGCGCGTGGTGCGCAAGGTGATCAGCCAGGATGTCGCACAGGTTGTCAGCCGGATGATGGAAATGGCCGCCGAAGAGGGTGGCACGGCGACCAGGGCCAGCGTCCCGGGATTCCGGGTGGCCGGCAAAACCGGAACGGCGCAGAAGGTGGACCCGGTGACCGGCGGTTATTCGGCGGACAAGCGAATTGCCTCTTTCGTCGGCTTCCTGCCTGCCGAGGCTCCACGCCTGGTCATCCTGGTCACCATCGACGAACCGAAAAACGGTGTTTACGGCGGGCTGCTTGCGGCACCGGTGTTTTCGCGGATCGCCACCCAGGCGATGCAGTATCTCAAGGTGCCGCCGACCCAGGCGCCCGCGAGTCAGGACGTGCCGGCCGAAGAGAGTCTGCCGTCGATCGATCAGATTTTTGTCGACGCCATGTCGTCCAGGCAGGCCTCGGTCCAGCAAATGGCTTCAGCCGATGCCGATAGTGGGCCGCAGATGCCTGATTTCAAGGGCATGAGCTATCGTCAGGTCCTTGAACTCATGGAGGAGCAGCAGTTGAATGTCAGTTTCCGCGGGCGGGGCCGGGTGATCGAACAGTCCCCGGTTCCCGGTGTGGCCATTCCTTACGGTGCGCCGGTATGGGTGCGCCTGGCTCCGCCGTCGTGACTGTCTTGAACGCAACGGGTTGACTATGAAACTTACGCAGCTCCTCAAAAATTGCCCGGTTCAGCAGGTGCATGGCAGCATGGACACCGATGTGACGGGTCTGCATTACGATTCCCGCCAGATCAGGCCGGGCGATGCTTTTTTCGCCCTGCGTGGCGTGGTCAGCGACGGCCACGAATTTATCGCCGGGGCGCTTGCCGGCGGTGCCAGCGTGATCTTCTGTGAAGAGCCTTTTGCGGGGGAGGGCCAGGTGACCGTGGTCCGGGTGACCAATGCGCGCCTGGCTATGGCCATGGCCGCCGCCGAATTCTATGGCGACCCGACCCGGGACATGCCGGTGGTCGGTGTCACCGGGACCAACGGCAAGACGACCATCACTTATCTGCTGGAAGCGGTCCTGAACCGCGCCGGACTTGCCCCGGCCGTGGTCGGCACGATCAATTACCGCTATGGCACCGATTTGCGCCAGGCGCCGCATACCACGCCGGAATCCCTTGACCTGATGAAGCAGGTCAGCGATTTCCGTCGACAGGGCGCTGCTTCCCTGGTGATGGAAGTTTCATCGCATGCCCTCGACCAGTACCGTGCCGATGGCGTGCATTTCCAGGTGGGCGTTTTCACCAACCTGACCCCGGAGCATCTTGATTACCACGGTGACATGGAAAAGTACTTTGCCAGTAAAAATCACCTCTTCAAAGAGCTGCTGCCGCGTGACGGCGGTCGTGCCGTGATCAACATCGATAACGACTACGGCCGGCGCCTGGCGGCAACCCTGCCTGGCGCCCTGACCTGCGGGCGCAGACCGCTGGCGGACGTTCATCCGGAAAATCTCGCGGTCTCCTTGCAGGGCATTCGTGGCCGGGTGGCAACCCCGCTCGGCACGGTCGAAATCGTCAGCCCCCTGCTGGGGGACTTCAACGTCGAGAACCTGCTCTGCGCCATCGGCGCGGGGGTGGCCCTTGACTTGCCCCTGCAGGTGATCAGCGCGGGGATCAACGCGGCGGTCGGCGTGCCGGGGCGCCTTGAGCAGGTTGAGAATGAGCGTGGGGCGGTCATTCTCGTCGATTACGCGCACACTGGCGATGCCCTGCGCCGGGTCCTGGATGCGCTGCTGGCGCTCGCGCCGAAACGGCTGTTAACCGTATTCGGCTGCGGTGGCGACCGCGATCGCGGCAAGCGCCCGGTTATGGCCGAGGCTGCCGCCAGGGGCTCCGATATCGCGATTGCGACCTCAGACAATCCGCGCACGGAAGATCCGGAACAGATTCTCAACGACGTTCGCGCCGGCCTGGTCAAGGTGCATCGGCGTGAATGGAGCAGGGCGGAAGCTGTTGCCGGCGCCGGCAAGGGCTACGTCGTCATCCCGGACCGTCGCGAGGCGATTGAATTTGCGGTCAGCCTGCTGCAACCGGGCGACCTGCTGCTGGTGGCAGGCAAGGGACATGAAGACTACCAGATTCTCGGCACCGGGCGCATTCACTTCGACGACCGCGAAGAACTGCGCAGGGCCCTGCAGGCGGGAGGTCAGTCATGAAACGCATGGACGTGCGCACCGTCGCGGATATCACCGGCGGCCACCTGATTCAGAACGGGGCGTCCGTGGAGTTGCAGGGGATTTCCACGGACAGCCGCACGCTGCAGCCGGGAGACCTCTTTGTGCCGCTGCGAGGCGAACATTTTGATGGCCACGATTACCTGAACCAGGCGATCAGCCGGGGGGCTGCCGCCTGTCTCAGCGAAGAGATGATCGGCGGCCTGCTGGTGCCGGTCATCAAGGTCAATGACACCCTCAAGGCGCTTGGCGATCTGGCAGCCGCCGTGCGCCGCAAGTTTGCCGGCACGGTTATCGGCATCACCGGCACTTCGGGCAAGACCACCAGCAAGGAGATGCTGGCGGCAATCCTCAGCCACCTTGGCCCGGGGCTCAAGTCGGCCGGCAATTTCAACAACCTGATCGGCGTGCCGCTGACCCTTTTCGACCTGCAGCCCGAGCATCGTTGGGCAGTGGTCGAGATGGGCATGAGCAGTCGCGGCGAAATAGCCCGGCTGGCG
>CAYMHN010000455.1:1379-3476 GCA_964390235.1 uncultured Candidatus Competibacteraceae bacterium | reverse complement strand
TGATCAACGAAATTCTCGATCTCGCGTTGATCGAGTCAGGCAAGCTGTCGCTGTCGCTGGAACCTTTGTCGCTGGTCGACGTCATGCACGAATGCCAGGCCATGATCGAGCCCCAGGCGCAAAAAAACGGCATCCGCATTAGTTTTCCCCAGTTTGAAAGCCCTCTCTTTATTCATGCCGATCGAACCCGGGTGAAGCAGGTGCTGATCAATCTGCTTACCAACGCGATAAAATACAATCGGCCGCAGGGAACGGTCGAAGTGACGTGCAGCGCACGCGCCGAAAAGCGCATACGCGTCAGCGTGCATGATACCGGTGAAGGATTGTCTCCCGAACAACGCGCACAACTTTTCCAGCCGTTCAACCGTCTCGGCCAAGAGGGCAGCGCTGAGGAGGGGACCGGTATCGGCCTGGTGGTGAGCAAGCGCCTGATCGAGTTGATGGGGGGCGAAATCGGCGTGGAAAGCACTGTCGGGGCAGGGAGTATGTTCTGGTTCGAACTGAACATCGAGGCTGCACCACAATCTGCCCACGCCGCCGCCGAACCACTTGCGCCGCATAAGACGCATGTTCAGCATAGCGCTGCGCCGCGCACCCTGTTGTATGTAGAAGACAACCAGGCAAACATGCAACTGGTCGAGCAACTCATCGCGCGTCGCCCCTCTATACGCCTGTTGAGTGCGGGGGATGGCAGGATCGGCATCGAGATGGCGCGCACCCATCGGCCGGCGGTGATCCTGATGGACATCAACCTGCCCGGCATGAGCGGTATCCAGGCGCTGGAAATCCTGCGTGAAGATCCGGTCACGGCACACATCCCGGTGATTGCCATCAGTGCCAATGCCATGCCGCACGATATCAAGAAGGGCCTGGATGCGGGATTTTTCCGCTATCTCACCAAGCCGATCAAAGTCGACGAGTTCATGGAGGCGCTCGACTTGGCGCTGGAAGTTACGGAAAATGGCATGGGCGACGAAACGAGTGAGGGATCCCGATGACGATCAGCCATGCCGATATTCTTAATGCCGGCATTCTGATCGTCGACGATCAGGAAGCCAATGTGCAGTTGCTCGAGCAGATGCTGAGGGGTGCCGGCTATACGCGCATAACGTCAACGATGGATCCGCATGCCGTCTGCGCCCTGCATCGCGCCAACCACTACGACCTGATTCTGCTCGATCTGCGGATGCCCGGCATGGATGGTTTCCAGGTGATGGAAAGCCTGAAGGAGATCGAAACGGATGGCTATTTGCCGGTGCTGGCCGTCACCGCCCAGCCGGCTCACAAGTTACGCGCATTGCAGAGCGGCGCGAAAGATTTTGTCAGCAAGCCCTTCGATATGGCCGAGGTGTTGTTGCGGGTTCATAACCTGCTGGAAGTTCGCCTGTTGCACGAGGCGACCCGCAAATACGGCAAGATACTGGAAGACCTGGCGCTGAATGACCCGCTTACGGGGCTGGCGAACCGACGACTGCTCGCCGACCGGCTGGCGATGGCCCTGGTTCATGCGCGCAGGAACAAGAGCGCCATGGCGGTAGTCTATCTGGATCTGGACGGCTTCAAGCAGATCAACGATACGTTGGGACACGGCGTCGGGGACACTCTGCTGAAAATGGTCGCAGAGCGTCTGCTGGCAGCGGTGCGTGCAGAGGATACGGTGGCGCGCCTGGGCGGTGACGAATTCATCTTGGCACTGTGGCACGTCAGCGGTATCGACTATGCGGCCGCGGTGGCGTCAAGAGCGATCGAGGCCGTGTCTCAACCCTATGACATCGAGGGCCAGACCGTCAGCATAACCGTCAGCGCCGGGGTCAGCCTCTATCCCGACCATGGCGACGAAGCGGAGACCCTGCTGAAGAGCGCCGACCTGGCCTTGTACGAGGCCAAGGCCGCGGGCAAGAACGCCTATCGCATCGCGGAGCGCACCGACCTGTGAGCGCAGGCGCACAGTCAGTCTGACCCGCCCGCAGACAGTACACTCTCGGCGGCTGCGTCAGAGAAATTGCAGGATAACCCATCGCAGCCGCAAGGGACGAAGGGGCCGAGGGAGATTCGCATGAAGCGCACTGCTGCAAGTGGAAAAGCGCCGGACAGGCT
>CAYMHN010000455.1:0-1279 GCA_964390235.1 uncultured Candidatus Competibacteraceae bacterium | reverse complement strand
TGCAATATCCGTGACATCAGCGCGGATGAAAGGATTCGGCGTCATCTTGAGCATCTGACCGCCCTGGTCGAAATTGACCGCGCCATCAATTTCAGTTTTGATCTCAATCTCAGTCTGACAACACTCCTCACCCATGTCGTTGTTCAGTTGGGTGTTGATGCAGCCGACGTGCTGTTGTTCAATCCCAGGTCCCGGACGCTGGAATTCGTCGCCGGGCGCGGTTTTCACAGCAAAGCCATCGAACACGCGCGCCAGTCGTTGGGCGAGGGTTATGCCGGTCGCGCCGCGCAGGACCGCCACATCGTTCATATCCCTGATCTGGTAAAGGAGCATGACCACTTTCTGCGCAAGATGCTTTTGTCGGGTGAGAATTTCGCCAGCTACCACGGGGTGCCGTTAATAGCTAAAGGACAGGTCGTGGGGGTGTTGGAGGTCTTTCATCGCACCCGGCTCGTCCGCGATGAAGAATGGATCAACTTCCTCAAAGCGCTGGCCGCCCAGGCGGCGATTGCCATTGACAACGTCACCCTGTTCGATAATCTGCAACGCTCTAACACCGAACTTTTCCAGGCCTATGACGCCACCATCGAAGGGTGGGCGCGGGCACTGGAACTGCGCGACAACGAGACAGAAGGACACACCCAGAGGGTTGCAGTATTGACCGTCAAGCTGGCGCACTTGTTCGGACTGAGCGATATGGAACTGGTGCAGGTCCGTTGGGGCGCGCTGCTGCATGACATTGGCAAGATGGGTATTCCGGATGAGATTTTGCTCAAACACGACGCATTGACCGAGCCAGAATGGGGTGTGATGAAAAAACACACGGTTTTTGCCTACGAAATGCTCTCTCCCATCCGCTACCTGCGCTCGGCACTTGATATACCCTACGCCCATCACGAGAAGTGGGACGGCACCGGCTATCCGCTCGGCTTGAAAGGCGAACAGATTCCACTCGTGGCGCGTATTTTTGCGGTGGTTGACGTCTGGGATGCGCTGAGGTCCGACCGTCTCTACCGCACTTCCTGGTCCGTGGAAAAGGTGCGCAAACACCTCCGGTCACTGGCCGGCACGCACTTTGATCCGCACGTTTTAAAAGTGTGTCTTGATTCGGACGTTCTTCGGGATTGAGACGGTGGCAGAATAACGGTCTCTGTGCATCCCCTTAAAGAAGAAAGGCCGGCTGGTGGTATTGACCCCCCAGAGGATGCCGATGCCGAGGGGGGCCTCAGCAGATGCGCGGCAACTGTTCGCCGGCAAGCATTTCGATGGCGCGCCGGCC
>CAYMHN010000454.1:0-3483 GCA_964390235.1 uncultured Candidatus Competibacteraceae bacterium | reverse complement strand
ACCGGCCCCGGCGGCCGTCGATCCGGCCGAAGCGGCGCGGCAGCGCGGCCGCCGTTCGCTGATTACCCTGCTGGTGGGCGGATTGGTGCTGCTGGCCATCGGCTCGGTGGCCCCACCCTCGTTCATGGCCCACCTTACGGTCTTCGTGCTGGCCTGTTTCGTCGGCTGGCAGGTGATCTGGAATGTCACGCCGGCGCTGCACACGCCGTTGATGAGTGTCACCAACGCCATCAGCAGCGTGATCATCATCGGCGCGCTGCTGCAGATATCCAACGAGTCCGGGCTGGTGGTATTCCTGGCCGTGATCGCGGTGCTGATCACCACGATCAATATCTTCGGCGGTTTCTACGTCACCCAGCGCATGCTGCAGATGTTCCGCAAGGACTGAGGATCGAATCATGAACCAAGGTTTGGTAACCATGGCGTATATCAGCGCCAGCGTCCTGTTCATCCTCAGCCTGGGCGGGCTCAGCAACCAGGAAACCGCTCGGCGCGGCAATATCTACGGCATCGTCGGGATGGCCATCGCTATTATCGCGACGGTGCTCAGCGATCAAGTGACGTCCTACGGATTGCTGATCCCGGCGATGATCATCGGCGCCGTGATCGGGGCCTTCGTCGCCTCGCGGGTGCTGATGACCCAGATGCCGCAGCTGGTGGCGGCGCTGCACAGCTTCGTCGGCCTGGCCGCGGTACTGGTCGGCATCGCCACCTTCATCGATCCGGGCAGTCAGTACGAGGGCGCCGAGAAGGTCATCCACGAAGTGGAAATCTTTCTCGGGGTCTTCATCGGCGCCATCACCTTCACCGGTTCGGTGATCGCTTTCGGCAAGCTGCAGGGCAGCATCACCGGCAAGCCTTTGCTGCTACCGGCGCGCCATTGGCTGAATCTGGCCGCGGCGATCACCTGCCTGATTCTGGGGGCCGTATTCCTGAGCACCGACAGTACCGGACTGGCGGTCACCGTGCTGATCCTCATGAGTCTGATCGCCTTCGTCATCGGCGCCCATCTGATCCTGGCCATCGGTGGAGCCGACATGCCGGTGGTGGTCTCCATGCTCAACAGCTATTCCGGCTGGGCCGCCGCGGCGACCGGCTTCATGCTGTCCAATGACTTGCTGATCGTCACCGGCGCCCTGGTCGGCTCCAGCGGCGCGATTCTCAGCTATATCATGTGCCGCGCCATGAACCGCCGGTTCATCAGCGTGATTCTGGGTGGTTTCGGCAGTACCAGTGGTGGTGTGGTGGCGGTAGACGAAGCGGGCGAGGTGATTGCCGTCTCGGCCGAGGATACCGCGCAGATGCTCGCCGATTCCAACGAGGTGGTGATCGTACCCGGTTACGGCATGGCCGTGGCCCAGGCCCAGAACACCATCAGCGAGATCACTCACAAGCTGCGGAACAAGGGTATCAAGGTGCGCTTCGGCATCCACCCGGTGGCCGGGCGTTTGCCGGGGCACATGAACGTGCTGCTGGCCGAGGCCAAGGTGCCTTACGATATCGTCCTGGAAATGGATGAGATCAATGAGGATTTTCCGCACACCGATGTGGTTCTGGTGATCGGCGCCAACGATATCGTCAACCCCGCCGCCCAGGAAGTGCCGGACAGTCCCATCGCCGGCATGCCGGTGCTGGAGGTCTGGAAAGCGCGTACCGTGGTGGTGCTCAAGCGCAGCATGGCCACCGGTTATGCGGGCGTCGATAATCCGCTGTTCTACAAGGAAAATACCCGGATGCTATTCGGCGATGCCCGCGCTAGCGTGGATAACGTCCTCAAACATCTGGATCAGTGAACCAGGCCCGTGGAGCGTGCGTCGGCGGGTTCAGGGTAATCGCGCCATGTTGATCCGGTGGCTTCCGTGTCCCGGATGCCCTGGATGAGGCGCAACCGATAGTCATCGCTCAACGCTGCGCGCAGCTTGCGCTGCCGCAGTGTGGGCAGACGAGCGGGTCCCCTTCGTAGACCTTATCGATCAACCAAGTAACAACGGGAGACCGAAGCTTGCCGCGAGTGATCGTTGCCTATCTGCGGACCGTCGAACGCCTGAACTACGGTGTCGGGCGACTGGCAATGTACCTGCTCTTCGCACTGATGGGGATGCTGCTCTGGGGTGTCATCGCACGCGCCGGTGGTACCCCGCAGATCTGGACCGACGAGATGAGCCAGTTCCTGCTGATGGGCTATTTCATGCTCGGCGGGGCCTATTCGCTGCAGCTGGGCTCGGCGGTGCGCATGGATCTGTTCTACAGCCGCTGGAGCGACCGCACCAAGGCCCTCGTCGACTCGATCACCATCTTCGCGCTGATCTTCTATCTGGTCGTGCTGCTCTGGGGCGGCATCGACAGCACCCTGTACTCGCTGGAATACGGCGAACGCCGGCGTGGCCTGTGGCGGCCCTACATGGCGCCGATCAAGATCGTCATGGTGATCGGCATCACGCTCATGATTCTGCAGTGCAGCGCAATCCTGATCCGCGACATCGCCAGGGTACGCGGCATCGAGCTTCCGCCCCACGTCGCCAAGGGCCTGTCCGGAGGCAAGCAGATCTGATGCCCACCGATCTGATCGCACTGCTGATGTTCAGCTCCATGCTGCTGCTGCTGATGACCGGGCAACGCATGTTCGGCATCATCGGTTTCGTCGCCATGGCCGCGGCGATCCTGCTCTGGGGTGACCGCGGCGGCTATGATCTGGGCTTCGCCCAGACCATCAAGCTGATGAACTGGTTTCCACTGATGACGCTGCCGATGTTCATCTTCATGGGCTACGTGCTGTCGGAAAGCCGGCTGGCCGACGATCTGTACCGGATGTTCCATGTCTGGTTCGGACCGGTGCCCGGCGGACTGGCCATCGGCACGATCCTGCTGATGGTGCTGATCTCGGCGATGAACGGGCTGTCGGTCGCGGGCATGGCGATCGGGGCGACCATCGCGCTGCCCGAACTGCTGCGCCGCGGTTACGACAAGCGCATGGTGACCGGGGTGATCCAGGCCGGGTCGAGTCTCGGTATTCTTGTACCCCCCTCGGTGGTGATGGTGCTCTACGCCATGATCGCCCGCCAGCCGGTGAGCCAGCTCTGGCTGGCCGGGGTGGTGCCGGGACTGATGATGGCGGCCATGTTTATTACCTACATCTGGCTGCGTTGTCGGCTGAACCCCGCTCTGGGTCCGGTACTGCCCGAGCAAGAGCGCCAGAAGATCACGCTGGGCGAGAAGATCCGCCTGCTGCGGGCCGGGCTGCTGCCGCTGGGGATCTTCCTGGTGATGATGGTGCCCTTCATCATGGGCTATACGCGGCTGGTGGAAAGCTCGGTGGTCGGTGCACTGGCGGCCACCATCGCCGCCATCGTCAAGGGCCGCATGACCCGGGTGGTGTTCGAGAACGCGACCCGCAAGACGCTCGCCGTCAGCTGCATGTTCATGTGGATCATCCTGGCCGCGCTCGCCTTCGGCGCGGTGTTCGACGGGCTGCGCGCGGTCGAC
>CAYMHN010000453.1:0-3490 GCA_964390235.1 uncultured Candidatus Competibacteraceae bacterium | reverse complement strand
GCCGTGCAGATGGGCCTGATCTACGTGAACCCGGAAGGCCCGGATGGCAACCCGGATCCGCTGGGTTCGGGTCGTGATGTCCGCGAAACCTTCGCCCGCATGGCGATGAACGACTACGAAACCGTCGCCCTGACCGCCGGTGGTCACACCTTCGGCAAGGCCCACGGTGCCGCTCCCGATTCCAACCTCGGTCCCGAGCCGGAAGCCGCGCCGATCGAGCAGATGGGCCTGGGCTGGAAGAGCAGCTACGGCAGCGGCAAGGGCCGCGACACCATCACCAGTGGTCTGGAAGGAGCCTGGACGCCGACCCCGACCCAGTGGGACATGAGCTACTTCGACGTGCTGTTCGGCTACGACTGGGAGGTGACCAAGAGCCCGGCCGGTGCCTGGCAGTGGATGCCGAAGAATCTGGCGGAGAAGGATCACGCGCCGGATGCGGAAGATGCCTCCCGGCGCGTCGGCCTCATGATGACCACCGCCGACATTGCCATGCGCGAGGACCCGGAATACCGCAAGATCTCCGAGCACTTCCACAAGAATCCGGATGAATTCGCGGACGCCTTCGCCCGCGCCTGGTTCAAGCTGACCCACCGTGACATGGGTCCGAAGCCGCGTTACCTCGGCCCGGAAGTGCCGGCCGAAGACCTGATCTGGCAGGACCCGGTGCCGGCCGTCGATCATGAGCTGGTCAACGCTCAGGACATCGCCGATCTGAAAGGCAAGATCCTGGCTTCCGGTCTGTCGACCTCCGAGCTGGTCTACACCGCCTGGGCCTCCGCCTCCACCTTCCGCGACTCCGACAAGCGCGGCGGCGCCAACGGCGCCCGCATCCGCCTGGCCCCGCAGAAGGACTGGGAAGTGAACCAGCCCGAGCAACTGGCCAAGGTGCTGGAGGCGCTGGCAGGCATTCAGAGCAACTTCAACGCCGTCCAGTCGGGCAACAAGAAGGTCTCTCTGGCCGACCTGATCGTGCTGGGTGGTAGCGCCGCCGTCGAGAAAGCCGCCAGGGACGCCGGCCACAACGTCGAAGTACCCTTCGCGCCCGGCCGCACCGATGCGACGCAGGAGCAGACCGACGTCGACTCCTTCGAGCCGCTCAAGCCGGAAGCCGACGGGTTCCGCAACTATCGTCGCACCGCGTTCACCGTCTCCGACGAGGAAATGCTGGTGGACAAGGCGCAGCTGCTGGGCCTGAGCGCGCCGGAAATGACCGTGCTGGTGGGCGGCATGCGGGTGCTGGACGCCAACTACAAGGGCGCCAAACACGGCGTGTTCACCAGGACCCCGGGCAAGCTCACCAACGACTTCTTCGTGAACCTGACCGATCTGAACACCGAGTGGCGGCCGAGCACGGCCGACGCCGACGTGTTCGAGGGCAGGGATCGCAAGACCGGTGAGATGAAGTGGACCGGCACCCGCGTCGACCTGATCTTCGGTTCCAACTCGCGGCTGCGTGCCCTGGCCGAAGTCTACGCCCAGGACGACGCGAAGGAGAAGTTCGTGAAGGACTTCGTGGCGGCCTGGAACAAGGTGATGAACGCCGATCGCTACGATCTGACGGCGTAATCATCCACTGAGAAAACGCTCGGGCGCCGCCAGGGACTGGCGGCGCCCGACGGGTTCCACGCTACCCACCCGTCATCATGCGTTGATCACCATCGATACCGCACCGATCATCTATTTCCTGGAAGATCATCCCCGATTCGCCGATGTTTTCGCACCGCCTTTCCAGCACATCGAACAAGGCCGCATTCGAGGGGTGATCGCCTCCGTGACACCGGCCGAAATACTGAGCGGCCCGCTCTCTCTCGGCAACGAGATTCTGGCCGACCGCTACTACCGCATCTTCGCGAACAGCTCCGACTGGCAGGTGCTGGAATTGACGGCGGAAATCGCCTTTCTGGCCGCCTGATGCTCAGAAGATCAAATAAGCCACCGGCGTCGCCAGAATCAGAGTGAGTATGGTCCGCTGTAGCCAGATCAGCACCAGCTCGGTGATGCGGATCGGGATTTCCGTGGCCAGAATGCAGGGGATGGAGGCCGAGAAGAACAGGATCTGCGACACCGAGACCACGCCGATGACGAACTTGGTGATTTCCGGAGCATCCACCACCAGCAAGGCCGGCAGAAACATCTCCGCGATGCCTACGGCGACCGCCTTGGCCGCCAGCATGGGCTCGGGCACTTGCAGCAGCCAGGTGAACGGGTAGAACAGGTAACCGAGGATATCGAATACCGGCGTGAACTTGGCCAGCACCAAGCCGATCAGGCCCACTGAGAGTATCGTCGGCAATATGGTCATGACCATCAGAAAACCGTCCTTGAGATTGTCGAGCACCGACTCATGAAGCCGTGGCGATTGCCGGGCGGACTTGATACCTTCCTGCCAGGCGGCCTTGATCAGATTACCCTCGATCTTGTGCTCGGGGATCCCCGTGCCCCGGATGTAGGTGTCGGTTTTCCAGCTCAAAGGCGGGATCCGCACCGAGATGGCCGTGACCACGAAAGTGATGATCATGGTCAGCGTGAAGTACAGGGTCCAGATGTCCATCAGATCCAGAGTCCGCGCCACCACGATCATGAAGGTCGCCGATACCGTGGAAAACCCGGTGGCGATGATGCAGGCCTCGCGGGCGCTGTAGCGACCCTCCTTGTAAACCCGGTTGGTGATCAGCAGACCGATGGAATAGCTGCCCACGAAGGACGCCACGGCGTCGACGGCCGAGCGGCCCGGCGTGCGCCACAACGGCTTCATGATGGGCCGAAACAGCACGCCGATGAATTCCATCAGGCCATAGCTCACCAGCATGGCCAGAAACACGGCCCCCACCGGCACCAGCAGCCCGACCGGGATCACCAACCGCTCGAACAGAAACGGCCCCATGTCGGGCGCGAACAGCCACACCGGGCCGAAACGGAAATACACCATCAAGGCCACGAAGACACCCAGCACCTTCAGACAGGAGAACACCAGATTCACCGTATTCCGGTTCCATGTGCCCTTCAGAAAGGGATAGGCGGCACCGATAAAGATCACGACCAGGGCATAGATCGGCATCAGCGCCGGTGCGCTGTTGCGAATCGCGCTGACGATATGGTCCAGCAGTATGGTTGAGCGACCGTCGATGGTGACCGGCACGAAGAACACGAACAGGCCGATGGCGCTGTAGATGCAGAACTTGAGGATGGCGGCGTGGTTGCCGGAAGCCGTCGCTGACTCGGCTTCGTCGCCGGGAACATGGTTCATGGCTACTCCTGATGACTCTCGTGGTTATGGGGTTGATGGTTGACCTGGCGGGCTATTCGGCCAAGCGGTCCAGGGTTTGCTTGAAACGGGCGCCGACATCGACCTCGGCCGGATGCCGACGATCCTGTATCACCAGTCGGCCACCAACGATGACATCGCGCACCAGCCCGGCGTTGCCGGAGAAGATCCAGCTGTCGAGCAGATCGTCGCCAAGGCGCCGGTACAGCAAGGGGTGGTCGCTGT
>CAYMHN010000452.1:3280-3491 GCA_964390235.1 uncultured Candidatus Competibacteraceae bacterium | reverse complement strand
GCACGGCGGCCGGCGTGTCGGGCAGTAGGTTCAGCCAGCGACCGGGACCTGGCAAGCGATTCGGGATCATGGGACAAGCTCTCCGGAAGATGAATCCCGGCAGGATGCCGTTCCCGTGTTCCAGCTTGATTTCCCCGACCGTCGCTCGGGTTTCCAGTGTTTCAGTTACCGCGCGGGCTGTCTCAACCCCTCTTTCCCGGCGGGAGAGGGG
>CAYMHN010000452.1:989-3270 GCA_964390235.1 uncultured Candidatus Competibacteraceae bacterium | reverse complement strand
GGGATCAGGTGAGGGGGGCGACCAGGCCGGCGCCCCGCGGCTCAGCGCACACCCTTGTCCAGCAAATACGGGGCGTACTTGCGGTCGGTGCCCTGGATGTGCTTGATCAGCCAGCGCTTCAGGTATTGCACCAGTTCTTCTATGGTGGCCTCGGGGTCTTTTTCGTAGGCGGCCAGGTATTCGTCCACCTTGGCGATCATCTGTTCATGTTCCCGCTTGTGGGGCTCGTAGTCGGGATAGCCGTTCTCCCGCATCAGATCCTCTTCCCGCTTGAAATGGTACTTGGTGTAATCCACCACCTGGTCCAGGGCCTGGCGTTCGAAGGCCTCGCCGGTCGGGTAATGGGCCGCGGTTTGCAGATTGTTGATCAGCCCCAGCAGCTTCTGGTGGTCCTCGTCGATGTTCTTGATGCCGATCCGGTAGTCCTCGCTCCAGGCCACGTAGCTGCGCGCCATCATCCGCTTGTGGATGAAGGGTAGCGCCACCAGCACCGCGATCATGATCCAGGGCACGGGATTGTCGATGCCGAACAGAAAGCCGATGCCGATGGCGATAACGGCCAGGAGGATGAACAGGGACAGTCCGAAGGTCCGGATACTTTTTTTCATGAGGCCACCTCTGAATAACCATCGGCTCGCGGACGGATTTTTCCGGCGCCAGTATCCGTAAGCAGCGTCGGTTTGGACTTGATCTAGGTCAAGGAGCGGCCGGGTCGATTCCGTAATCTGTAGGCGCTCAAACACGAACTGGAGAGAGGAGCAGCCTCATGAGCCATCAAGTACACGCATCGTCAACCCGTCTGCTCGGCGCTGGCGCGCTGTCGGCAGTGGTCGGGATCGCCCTGGGAGGCATGGCGTTGACCGCCAGCGCCGATGAACCCGGTTTGACCCCGGAAGAGTTTGAACAAGCCAAGACCATGTACTTCTCGCGCTGCGCCGGCTGTCACGGCGTGCTGCGCAAGGGCGCCACCGGCAAGAGCCTGCTGCCCGCGGATACCCGCGAACTGGGTCAGCAACGCCTGGAGCGGATCATCGCCCTGGGTACCGAAGGCGGCATGAACAATTTCGACGATATGTACACGCCGGAAGAGATTTCCCTGCTGGCCACCTATATCCAGCTGGAGCCGCCGATACCGCCGGAAATGCCGCTGGCGCTGATGAAGGAGCGCACCCGGGTATTCGTCGATCCGGCCGACTATCCGACCGAACCGGTGCACGGACGCAACTGGGAGAATTTCTTCGTGGTCATCGAGCGGGATGCCGGCCAGGCCGCCATCATCGACGGCGACAAGCACGAGATCGTCGCCCATATCGACACCGGCTACGCGGTGCACGTGATCAAGGCGCAGGAGAAGAACCACGCTGTCCCGGGAGAGAACCCCGGCCGGTTCTGGTACACCATGGGTCGCGACGGCAAGATGACCAAGATCGATCTGTGGCAGACCCCGGACAAGATGCTGGTGGCCGAGACCCAGATCGCCTATGACGCCCGCGACGTGGCGGTCTCCGGTGACGGCCGCTATGTCATCGGCGGCGGTTACTGGCCGCCCCACTTCGTGATCGTCGATGCGGTCACCATGGAACCCCTGAAAGTGGTTTCGGCCCGCGGCGTCAACATCGACGGCGACTATGTCGAGGAATCCCGCGTCGCCGCGGTCTACGATACCCCGCACGCAGCAACCTGGCTGGTGTCCATGAAGGAGCTGGGGCAGATGTGGCAGGTGGACTATACGGATATCGACAATCTGCGCATCGAGCAGATCGATACCGCCAAGTACCTGCATGACGGATTCTTCGACCCCACCGGTCGCTACTTCCAGATCGCCGCCAACGCCTCCGACACCATGGTGGTAGTGGATACCCAAGAGCGCAAGCTGGAAGCCCTGATCGAGGTCGCCACCCTGCCCCATCCGGGTCCCGGCGCCAACTGGAACGACCCCGAATGCGGTCCTGTGGCCGGCACCACCCACCTGGGACTGGGCACCGTCACCGTCTGGGGCAACGACCCGGCCGGTCATCCCGATCATGCCTGGAAGGTCTGCTACACGGTGGAAACCGACGGCCCCGGCCTGTTCGTTCGTACCCATCCGAACAGCAAGTATGTCTGGGCCGACCAGACCATCCATCCGGAGCCGGAGGTCCAGCAGGCGGTGCAGGTGATCGACAAGGAGACCCGCGAGATCGTCAAGACCATCCAGGTCACCGATGAACCCGGCAAGGTCGCGGTGCACATGGAGTTCAACGCCGACGGCACCGAGGTCTGGGTCTCGGTCTGGAACCGC
>CAYMHN010000452.1:0-979 GCA_964390235.1 uncultured Candidatus Competibacteraceae bacterium | reverse complement strand
CAGCCTGCCGACCGGCGAGATCGTGGTCTACGACGCCGAGACCCTGGAAGAGAAGGCCCGCATCCAGGGGCTGACCACGCCCACCGGCAAGTTCAATGTCCACAACCGGATCAATCACGTCACCTGATGACGCCATAGTTCCTGAGGACGTAATAGTTCCCGTGTGACAACCGCCATGGCGGGCAGGAAGCGATCTTCTTGCCCGCCTGTCTCGTGACCCGGCAGCCTGGAGCGAACCGATGCAATCCCAGTCCTTGATCAAGAGTCTGCTGTCCCGCAAGGTCATTTTCGGTGCGACCCTGGGCGGAGCCGTCGTCTTCATGGTGATTGGCGTCGTGGTCTGGGGCGGATTCAACACGGCCATGGAAGTGACCAATACCATGCAGTTCTGCACCTCCTGCCACGAGATGCGGGACAATGTCTACGCCGAATACAAGGGCACCATACACGACGCCAACCGCAGCGGGGTCCGGGCGACCTGCTCCAACTGCCATGTGCCGGATCCCTGGATGCATAAAGTAGTACGCAAGATCGAAGCCAGCCGGGAGCTGTACCACAAGGCGCTGGGCACGGTGAACACCCCGGAGAAATTCGACGAACGCCGCCTGGTCATGGCGGAACGGGTGTGGACCTCGATGCGCGCCAGCGATTCCCGCGAGTGCCGCAACTGCCATGACTGGGAGACCATGGACGCGGAGCGGCAACGGCCGCGCGCCCGCACCCAGCATGTGTTCGCCATGGAACAAGGCCATACCTGCATCGATTGCCACATGGGCCTGGCCCACAGCGAGGTCCATACCCGGCTCAGCGAGGAACAGCTGGAACAATTCACCGCGCCGCGCGCGGCGCTAGTCCGCGAGGTGCCGGAAACCTTCAAGCCGCAGATCTATCCCAGCGCCGGGTATTTCGCTTACACCCCCGCCCGGCCGGATCGCGGCGCGCTCGCAGGACGTGGTGCCGAAGGGGATGAACGGCAAGG
>CAYMHN010000451.1:0-3510 GCA_964390235.1 uncultured Candidatus Competibacteraceae bacterium | reverse complement strand
AATGGGTGGGTCCGTGGAACGATCTGGCACTGGGGTTTCATCGCGTGGTCCAGCACTACTACTACCCCGGCTTCCAGGAGCCATCGGCCGCACTGAGCTTCGGCATGAGCCGTCAATTCTGGGACAGCCTGTCCGATGCCGACAAGCTGATGTTCGAAAGCTGCGCCGCCGCGGAAAACAACGTCACCCTGGCCGAGTTCAATGCCAACAACGCCAGTGCCCTGAATACGCTGATCAAGGAACACGGCGTGCAAGTGCATGAATACCCGGAAGAGATCATTCAGGCAGCGGCAGCGGCCTCGCAGGATGCCATCGCGGCCGTCGCCGCCGACAACGATCTGGCCCGCCGCGTGTACGAAAGCTATATGGCGTTCCGCCAGCAGATCCGGCCCTGGACCAGCATTTCCGAACTGGCGTCTTTATCGTCGCGCGATACCATCAGCTGGTAATACCGGGTGCCTGTGTACGCGGGTATACAGGCCCTGTGCCGCGTTCTGGAATCGATCAACGAGCAGGTCGGGCGACTGGTTGCCTGGCTGGCCTTGACCATGGTGCTGGTGCAGTTCGGTATCGTGATCCTGCGCTATGTGTTCGCGGTCGGCTTCATCCCCTTGCAGGAGTCGATCTGGTACCTGCATGGCATGCTGTTCATGCTGGGTGCCGGCTACACCTTGCTGCACGAGGGCCATGTCCGGGTCGACATCTTCTACCGTAGCGCCTCGGCGCGCTACAAGGCTCTGGTCGATCTGCTCGGCGTACTGGTGTTTCTGTTGCCGGTCTGCCTGATCAGCTGGTCGCTGTCCTGGCGTTATGTGCTGAATTCCTGGCGCATCCGGGAAGGCTCCACCGAGGTCAGCGGGCTGCCCTATATCTACCTGCTCAAGACCGTGATCCTGATCTTTCTGGCCCTGCTGATCATCCAGGGACTGGCCCTGGCGCTGCGCTCGCTGCTGGTCCTGCTGGGCCGCGCGGCGCCGCGGGCCGACGGCGGGGTGCCTTGATGGAGATCCTGCAGGAGCAGGAAGTCCTGTGCCTGCTGATGTTCCTGGTCACCTGCCTGCTGTTGCTGGTCGGCTTCCCGGTGGCGTTCTCGCTGGCCGGCTCCGCCCTGATCTTCGCCTATCTGGGTCACGCCCTGGGACAGTTCGATCTGGCCTTCATCAGCGCCTTTCCGCAGCGCATCTTCGGCGTGATGACCAACGAGGTACTGGTCGCCGTGCCCTTGTTCGTATTCATGGGGGTGATGCTGGAGCGCTCCAAGGTGGCCGAGGAGCTGCTGGACAATATGGGCAAGCTGTTCGGTACCCTGCGCGGCGGCCTGGGCATCTCGGTCTGCGTGGTCGGCGCCTTGCTGGCCGCCTCCACCGGCATTGTCGGCGCCACGGTGGTCACCATGGGGCTGCTCAGCTTGCCGACCATGCTGCGCCGTGGTTACGATCCGGCCTTGGCCTGCGGCACCATCAGCGCCTCGGGCACCTTGGGTCAGATCATCCCGCCGTCCATCGTGCTGGTGCTGCTGGGCGATCAGCTGTCGGTCGCCTTTCAGCGCGCCCAATTCGCCCAGGGGATCTTCGCGCCGGATACGGTGTCCGTGAACGACCTGTTCGCTGGTGCCCTGTTCCCCGGCCTGGTGCTGGTCGCCATGTATGTGGTCTATCTGATCATCCTGGCCTGGCTGCGACCCGCGCTGATGCCGGCCATTCCCGCCGAAGCACTGCGGGATGAATCCGGTCTGCATTTCGTGTTGCGACTGCTGGGTTCCCTGGTCGCCCCCATCGCACTGATCGTGGCGGTGCTGGGCTCGATTCTGGGGGGGCTGGCTTCGCCTACCGAGGCCGCTTCGGTCGGCGCCATTGGGGCCCTGCTGCTGGCCGGATTCCGGCTGGGCGGGCGCCATGGCTGGGTGATGGTCGTGGGTGTCGGTTGCATGATCGGGCTGCTGTGGCTGACCACGCATCACGATCTGCGCACCCAGCGGCAGATCATCAGCGATACCGAGTGGGGGTTGATCTACCTGGCCATGGCGCTGACCGCCGGACTAGCGGCATCGATTCTGTACGCCGTCCGGAAAACCTATCAGGCGCGCAGCAGTGACGGTGTCCGCATCCTGACCGAAGTGATGCGCACCACCATGCTGATTTCGTCCATGGTGTTCGTGATCCTGGTGGGGGCGGCGATGTTCACCCTGGTGTTTCGCGGCCTGGGCGGGGACGAGTTGATCGCCGAGTTTCTGCACAATCTGCCGGGCGGCACGCTGACGGCCCTGTTCGTGGTCCTGCTGGCGATGTTCATCCTGGGGTTTTTCCTGGATTTCCTGGAAATCGTGTTCATCGTGGTACCCCTGGTCGCCCCGGTCCTGCTACAGATGGAGTTCAATGGCCAGCCGATGAACCCGGTCTGGCTGGGCATCATGATGGCGGTGGTGTTGCAGACCTCGTTCCTGACTCCGCCGTTCGGTTTCGCTCTGTTCTATCTGCGAGGGGTCGCGCCGGACAGCATCCGCACCCTGGATATCTACCGGGGTGTGATCCCGTTCATCGCCATCCAGCTATTGGCCCTGGTCGTGCTGTGGCTGCTGCCGGGTCTGGCGACCTGGCTGCCCGAGCTGTTGTATGGCCGCTGACGGGCGGCGCGTAACGCGGTATAGTCATTCCAACCCACAGGTTCGGAGTCCTCTACATGGTGACGGCAATCCTGCTGATGAACATCAATCGCGGCCAGGTACCGCAGACAGCCACCCGACTGGCGGAGACGCCGGGCATTTCCGAGGTCTACTCGGTGGGTGGCCGGTTCGATCTGGTGGCGGTGATCCGGGTACCGGACAACGATACCATGGCCGATCTGGTCACTCGCCAGCTGGCCGGCATCGAGGGCATAGCGCACACCGAGACCCTGCTGGCCTTCCAGAGCTTTTCCCGCCACGATCTGGAATCGATGTTCTCCATCGGCAGCTGAGATCGCGCCTACAAGCGATCCACGGGCGGCAGCACGCTGCGGATGAAGGGAATGGTCAATCGGCGCTTCGCCACCAGGGACGCCTGGTCGAGTTGTTCCAGGGCGGAGAACAGACTGGTGCTGTCGCCACCATGATGACGAATCAGATAGCGCACCGCCTCCGCGCCCAAGGCTATGCCGCGCCGGCTGGCGCGCAGAATCAACGCCTGCTGGCGCAGTTCCTGGTCCAGCACCCGCAATTGAAAGGTCATCCCCCAGGCCAGGCGCGAACTGAGCCGCGGCAGCCGAAGGCCGATGTCGCCCGGTGGCGAACCGGCGGTCACGGCCAGGGCGCAGCCGCTGGCGTGGATGCGCTCGAACAGCCGCAGCAAGGCTTTTTCCCAGTCCAGATTTCCCGCCACGGCGTCGATATCATCCAGACAGGCCACCGCCATGGTCTCCAGGCCGTTCAGGGCCTCGGCGCGGGCGTTCTTGCTCATTTTCACCGTGGCGAGACCTTCGCGCGCCGTGCGGGCATGGGCGTCGGCCTGTTGCTGGTAGTGGGCGGCGAGCTCG
>CAYMHN010000450.1:0-3550 GCA_964390235.1 uncultured Candidatus Competibacteraceae bacterium | reverse complement strand
TGCGCCGGCCACGGCCGAGCTGAACGGTGGACATCCTCACCCAGGGACTGCTGGGCGCCAGCCTGGCCCAGAGCTGCGCCCGGCGGACCACGCTGGCCGCGGCGACCAGGCCGATGTCGATATCCTGGTCCGCTCGGAACACGATCCGCTGCTGAATCTGGCCTTCCACCGGGATCTCACCCACTGGCTGGTGTTCATTCCCTTCGGTGGCCTGATCGCCGCCCTGCTGGTGTGGCCGCTGCTGCGCAGCAAGCTGCGATTTGCGCAACTCTACCTGTTCGCCACCCTGGGCTATGCCACCCACGCCCTGCTGGATGCCTGCACCAGCTACGGCACCCATCTGCTGGGGCCGTTCAGCGAGACCCGCATCGCCTGGAACGTGGTATCGGTCGTCGATCCGGTGGTCACGGTGCTGCTGCTGGCCGGCGTCGGTCTGGCCCTGCGGCGGCGCAGCCCCTGGCCGGCGCGCGTCGGCATCCTGTTGATGCTGTGCTATTTCGGGCTGGGCTGGATGCAGCGCGAGCGGGCCGCCGAACAGGTGGAACGGCTCGCCGCCGAGCGCGGCCATGCCATCGAGCGGCTCGAAGTCAAGCCGACCCTGGGCAATATCCTGCTGTGGCGCACCGTGTATCGCAGTGGGGATGTTTACCATGTGGCGGCCGTCCGGGTCGGCCGCGAGCCGCGAGTCTATCCTGGCGGCACGTTGCCGGTGCTGGACCCGGCCGAGGCGATTCCGGAACTGGACCGGGATTCGGTGCTGTATGGCGATATCTTGCGTTTCCAGCGCTTCTCCGACGGCTATCTGGTCGTGCACCCGGATCACCCGGAGGTGATCGGCGACCTGCGCTACAGCATGCTGCCCGACGGCCTGACCCCACTGTGGGGTATAGAGATCGATCCCGAACAGCCGCAACGCCACGCCCCGCTGCGCCATTTCCGCAGCACCGATCCGGCGGTGCGGCAGCGGTTCGTCGAGCTACTAGGTTTTTAGTAGAATCGGAGATGTGAACGGCTTTCACGGCAGGAAATCGGCGAGTTGGCGGCCCAGCCTCAGCCCTTCGACATTGGCGAAGTGAGCGTCGAGACTGAGCAGGGCCGCCCCGTGTTCGAGCGCACTGGCCGCTATCCAGAGATCGTTGGTGGGGATGGGCTGTCCCTTGCGACGTAAGCCGGCATACACCAATGCATAACTGTCCGCCGTCCGGGCCGTGACGGTCCAGACCCCGACACGCGGGGATTCCAGAAACCGGGAGAGTTCGGTGCGGTTCTTGGCTTCGCGGCTCCCCGCTGCAAAACCGCCGAGCAACTCGCCGAGCACGACACTGTTCAGATAGAGCCTCTCGGCGTGCGCGATGACTTCGACAATGTTCCGATCACCGCGCATGAATGCCGTATAGGCGTTGGTATCGATCAGAATCGAGCGCATCGACCTATTTCCAGAGACCAGGCTCGATCCGACGCGAGTCGGAGGTCACCGCCTCGAACTCCGCTGCTTCGTCCTCGCTCCAAACGCCCGCAAGAGCGTCGAGATCATCGTAACACCGTCTGGTCGGTGTTTCCGGCGACTTGCCCAACCCTTGCTCGATCAAGCGAAGCACTGTCGCATTGACGCTGGCATTCTGCTGACGGGCCAGGGCCTTGAGTGCCGCAAGTGTTTCCGGTTCGAGTCCACGGATACTGAGATTCGACATGCATTCATCTAATGCTGGCAAAGTGAATGCATTGAATGATAGCACAAAGAGCATCCATTACCCTCTCCACGGATCGAACACCCCGACACCGGTAGGCACAAAGTCGGCCACGTTCCGCGTGACGACCGTCATTCCGTGTACCAATGCTGTTGCGGCGATGAATGCGTCCCGGACAGGTCGGGGGTCTGGTACGTGCAGCGCCGCGCTGCGCTGCGCGACAGTGGTATCTACACCGAGAATTCGTCCCGAGAAGGCCGGCAGTACCTGGTCATCCAGCCAGGTGCGCAGCATCACGCCTTGCGCCGGATCACACCGTCCGACCAACCGCACGCCCAGTTCCAGTTCGTGGACGGTGATGACCGAAAGGAAAAGACTGGCCGCCGGAGCGCGTTCCGCCCATGCCGTGACGTTCCGATCCGCCTTGCCGGCCTTTGCCTTGCGCAACTCGGACACGACATTGGTATCCAGCAGATACATCAGGACAAGTCCGCCGGCCGGGGCAGGTCGCGCGCGCACGGTGGCTCGAACGCGATGTCCTCGACGCCGGGCATGGCCAGCAATTCGACGATGCTCGCCCGCTGGCCCGTGATCCGCTGGTAGTCTTCGATCGTCAACAGCACATGCGCGGGCCGGCCACGATCCGTGATGAACACCGGACCTTTCCCTGCAGCCTTCTTGGCCCGGCCGACATCTTGGTTGAACTCCCTGCTGGAAAGCGTGGTGATGGTCATATTGCAACCCTCGACCTGAAATGTAGTTACGCTACTACAAACAGTGATGATCAACAACGGCACCAAGCTGGCCGAACCGATGTCTCTATAATCGAGCGGGACCGCCAGCCCATGCGATAATGGGCGCATGCCAGACTCCATCGTTCAGCAGCTGACGGACTTCTTCGCGCACCGCCCCGAAGCGCTGGTCTGCGCCTACCTGTTCGGCAGCGAGGCGCGCGGCACGTCCCGCCCCGGCAGCGACATCGACATCGCCGTGCTGTATGCCGACGAACCGCCCGCCACGCTGGAAGGCATGTGCCTGGATCTGGCCGCCGATCTGGAACAGCAGCTGCGCCGGCCGGTGGATCTGGTGGTGCTGAACCGCGCGCCGGTGGACCTGATCCACCGCATCTTGCGCGACGGCATCCTGGTCTGCGAGCGGGACCGCTCGGCGCGCATCCGCTTCGAGGTCCGGGCCAGGAACGAATACTTCGACCTGCTGCCGGTGCTGCGCGAGTACCGCCAGGCCGCACGGAGGAAGCAGTCATGACCGACGCCGACCTGGTCGCCAAGAAGCTGGCCTTCATCGAGACCTGCGTGCGCGAACTGCGCCAGCTCTGCCGACCCGAGCGCATTCCCGAGGACATCCGCGAGGAGCGCTTCGCCGCACACACCTTGCAGATCGCCATCCAGGCGGCGCAGGACATCGCCTCGCACATCGTGTCCGACGAGAATCTGGGGGAACCGGAAACCAACCGCGAACTGTTCGAGCTATTGCACAGGGAAAGCTGGATCAGCGCCGAACTGGCCACCGTCATGCAGCGCATGATCGGCTTTCGCAATACCGTGGTGCACGGCTATCAGCGCTTTGATCCGCGCATCCTGCAGGACATCGTGATCAATCGGCTGGATGATCTGCTGGCGTTCGTGACGGCGATTCGGGGGCGTTTGGGCGGTTAAGCCGGTATGCCGTGCGGGTGATGAAACTGAACATGAAGTGGCTGATCGTGTCGGTTGGAAGATGATGTTCGATGGGAGAGTCGTTGACGTTACGAGATGGCTCCATGATCCGAGCCAAGGTTCAGCTTAGGGCCTTGGACGCCTGCTCGCGCCGGGCCGCGGCGACCAGCGTCGCGACCGCGCAGG
>CAYMHN010000449.1:0-3554 GCA_964390235.1 uncultured Candidatus Competibacteraceae bacterium | reverse complement strand
GCCGCTGGAACACCCCCGGCCGCCCCCTGATCTACACCGCCGCCGAGGCGGCGCTGACGGTACTGGAAGTGCGGGTGCATCTCGACCTGCCGCTGGACTTGCTGCCCGATGACTATCAACTGCTGGGCATCGATACCGGCGATCTGGAGCCCGAACCCGGACCGGCGCTGACCGACCCGGCACAATGCCGCGACCATGGCGACCGCTGGCTGGACGAGGCGCGCTCGGCACTGCTGGCGGTGTCCTCGGCGATCGTGCCGGAATCGCTCAATGTGCTGATCAACCCGCGCCACCCGGATGCCGCCGCGATCCGCATCGCCAGCCGGCGGATCTGGACCTTCGATCCACGACTGTTCCGGAGCGGATGATCGGTCGGGCAGCAACAGCCACATCGTAGAAGGGTGGATAAGCGCAGCGCATCCACCAAATCGCGAATGATGCGGTTCGTTCCTCACTGCATCCTACAAACGCGCTGCATCCTACAAACGCGCGCACTGCATCAAGAATCCCGCGCAGTGAGGAACAAGATACCCTTATGTACGGTACCGCACAGACCGCCCGTCCCGGATCGGGGTAAATCCGAACTGGCGATGAGGGAATTATCAAGCACAGAGAGAGTGATGTCATATCTTCAGGACACTGACCGCCAAAAGTTACATATCGTGTGATGGTAGGTTTTCACCACCAAACCACTATGGGGATACACGAAATGGTCAATAATGAGAATTGTTAATCAATCCAGAAACCATTGGCTCCTCATAGCCAAGAGGCGTAATATGAAACACGCAATTGGTTGGCTCGCATAGCGTTCGGCCATTTCAGGATTCGCCTGAAAAACCAGCGAATCCTTTGCTATTATTATCGTAATGGCTATACAGAGGAGAACGATTAATGTCCGCATTCGCAAAAATATTCTCGCGTGGGGTAGTGGCCACAGCAATAGCGGTGGCAATTTCGACGTCGGCATTGTCTGCTCCGCCTCCCGATTGGTCGCAGATTCCCACTCACACCGTCAAGCTGTTCTATCCGGGACAGTCCAGCTACGACTGGGTGAAGAGTCCGGCGCACCGACGCGCCGACGGCAAAGTCAAGGAGGGTGATTCGTGTCTCTCGTGTCACGAAGGCGAGGAGGAGGAACTCGGCGAGACGCTGGTCATGGACGGGAGGCTGGAACCCACACCCATCGACGGCAAGCACGGCGTGACCGAGTTGAAGGTCCAGGCCGCCCATGACGCGGAAAACCTTTATCTGCGCTTTCAGTGGAACACGCAGATGGACCGCCCCGGGCAGTTTCACGACTACATGATGTACGACGGCGAGAAGTGGGGCTTCATCGGCGGGGATCGTGGGTCCGACAAGGTGCGCAGCGGCGCCGAGCCGCCGCTCTACGAAGACCGTCTGGCCATCATGATCGACGATGGCAAGATACCGCTGTTCCAGAATCATGGCTGCTGGATGACCTGCCACACCGGCATGCGCGACATGCCGGACGAGGCCACCAGGGACCAGGTGCAGGCGCACGCCCTGCTCGGCGACGTACTGAAGCAGACCGATGTGCGCAAATACCTGCCGAACACGCGTACCGACGAGGCGGCGAGCTGGGACAAGACCAGATCTCAGGAGGAGATCGCCCAGCTCAAGGCGGCCGGGGAATTCGTCGAACTGATGCAGTGGCGCGGGCACCGCAGCAATCCGGTAGGCATGGCCGATGACGGCTACGTGCTCGAGTACCGCCTGTCTGACGCCGGCAAGGGGCCATTCAGCTGGAACGTTGACAGAACGACGATGACGCCGAGATACATGTTCGATGCCGCGAAAGTGGGCGTGAAGGCGATCACCTTGGAAGACATCGGCGATGCCTCGAAGCCCCATGCGATCATCAGGGAGGACAATGCCGTCGACTACGATCCGGATGCCGACTGGAGCCAGGGCGAAATCCTGCCCGGACGGCTGCTTTCCCGCGCCGACGCCGAAGGATCGGCGGCCGATAATGCCGAAATCCATGGCAGCTGGGAAGCGGGTGTGTGGACGGTGGAATGGACCCGCAAGCTCGACACCGGGTACCCCGAGGACGACAAGATCCTCGAAGTGGGCAGCGTCTACAACGTGGGATTCGCCGTGCATGACGACAACGTCACGACCCGCTTCCACCACGTTTCGTTCCCGGTCACATTGGGCATCGGCGCCGAGGCAATGATCTCGGCGGTACCGCTGCGGTAACGCGGGGCGGAAACAGCATGGCTCGCTGCGGCGTCAATAACGAACGCTGCCCGCCGCAGAGAGCCAACACCTACTTCCGACCCGACGCGGCCGCATCTCACCAGAGGGTAAAGTCATGCCGCAACCCGAGAATCAACAACCACCGAACGCGCTCAAGCGGTTGTGGCGGTGGTTCTGGAGTCCCTCCGGACGCTTTGCCTGGGGGGGTATCTTCCTCGTTGGCATCATCGCCGGCGTGATCTTGTGGGGGGGATTCAATACCGCCCTGGAGGTCACGAATACGCAGGCGTTCTGCATCTCCTGCCACGAGATGAGGGCCTTCGTCCTGCCCGAATATGAAGAATCCTCGCACTATCAGAACGTCGCCGGCGTGCGCGCGACGTGCTCCGATTGCCACGTGCCAAGGGACTGGGGGCCGAAGGTGGTGCGCAAGATACGTGCAACGAACGAGCTTTATCACAAGATGCTCGGGACCATCAGTACCCGCGAAAAGTTTGATGCGGCGCGTCTGGAACTCGCCAGCAACGTCTGGCGCACGATGAAACGAAGCGATTCGCGCGAGTGCCGCAACTGTCACTCATTGGAGTCCATGAGTATCGGTGATCAGCAAAGGCGCGCGCAGCGTTTTCATGCCGAGGCACCGGAGAACAACGAAACCTGCATCGATTGTCATCAGGGTATTGCACACAAGCTGCCCAGCGGCTGGGAGGCGCACTACGAGAAGGCGGTCGGCGGCTGACATGACGGCCGGGCGGCCCCGGATTCGCCCCTGTCGAACGGTCCGTGAGCGCGCTCGACCACGCGGCGCATCGGCCCGGGACGGGCCTCCTACATAGCGCGATTGCCCTGGCGGACGCGTAGGAAACCGTGCTCGAGGCGCCCGCACTTGAGGTAGTCCTCGAACTCCTGCTCGACATACCCCGGCAAGTCCGTGCCCTGTGACACCAGGTGCGCCTTGAACGCCGGGTAGTATTCCTCGACGATCCGATAAAGGAGCGTGTGCTCCGGGCGGTGGCGCTCATACGGTGGCGCGCCAACACCCGAACCGGCTTCCCTGCCAGCCGGCAGCGGCATCATGATCGCATCCTTGCGACGTTGTACTGCGGTTCAGGTTACCAGCACCAGGCGCTCGGTGTCGGCACCTATGGTTGGCGTTCGCCCCTCGATCTCGTCGAGTTCGGTATGACACAGACCCCGCAGGCCAGAACCCTGAGCCGAACTTCGCCCGGTCCGGGTTGCGGGATCGGCCTGTCGACCAGTCGCAGCGGGCGGGCGGTTTCGGTTACCGGCATCAGCCGGTCCAGAATCATGGCTTTCATGACCCGCTTCTCCTT
>CAYMHN010000448.1:0-3560 GCA_964390235.1 uncultured Candidatus Competibacteraceae bacterium | reverse complement strand
TACGAGCGGGTCTACGACGATGTGCTCGAAGCCGGCCTGAGCATCGTCAATCCCGGGGTGCATTCCGGACCCTGCCTGACCAGCATCAGCGCCATCGAGAACTGGCCCAAGCGCAGTTTTTTCCTCTACGAGCACGGAGTCACCCCCGCCTCGATGAAGATCAATCGCGCCATCGATCTCGAACGCAAGGCGGTCGGCGCCAAATTCGGTTATCGCCTGACGCCTACGGAGGATTTCAGCGGAATCAAGGAAGGTTACTGCTGGAAGGATCTCTATATGGCGATTCATGGTAACATTTCCCTGACGCCCATCTCCGGGCCACACGACGTCAACAGCCGTTACTTTACCGAGGACTGCCCCTACGGTCTGGTCCCCTGGAGCATTCTTGGCAAACTCGTCGGCGTCGACACCCCGACTATCGATTCGGTGGTGAACATCTACAACCTGGTCCATGACCGCAACTGGTGGGAGGAAGGGCGCAACGCCGAAGATCTGGGCTTGGGGAAGATGACCACCGAGCAGATCAGGACCTACGTGAAAACCGGCTGGAAATAGCCCGCGGAGCAAAGTGGATATTGCAAAGGCCATCTATCGGGCCGGGGTGGTTGGCGCCGGCGGGGGGCTGCCATGAAGGAGAGCCTCTTCAGCGTCGGCATCGACATTGGCACTTCGACCACACAGCTGGTCTTCACCGAGCTGGTGATCGACAACACCGCCGCCGCGGCCGCCGTACCACAGGTCCGCATCGTCGACAAGCAGATCCGCTTCCGCAGCGCCATCCATCAAACACCCTTGCGCTCGGAGCGGGAAATCGACAGCCGCCGGCTGCGCGAGATCGTCGCCGGCGAGTTCCGGCGGGCCGGCATGTCTGCCGACGGGGTACAGACCGGGGCGGTGATCATCACCGGCGAAACCGCGCGCAAGGAGAACGCCCGCGAGGTGCTGGAGGCATTGAGCGGTCTGGCCGGCGAGTTCGTGGTGGCCACGGCCGGCCCGGCACTGGAGGGGATCATCGCCGGCAAGGGTTCCGGCGCGGCGCGGGAATCCCGCCGGCGCGGCGCAACCGTTGCCAACCTGGATATCGGCGGCGGCACCACCAATATCGCCTTGTTTGCCAACGGTGAGGTGGTCGACACCGCCTGTCTCGATATCGGCGCCAAGCTGATCAAATTCAACGGCGGTGCGGGCAAGGTCGCATATGTTTCGGAGAAAATGGCCCTACTGACCCGCTCTCTGGGCATGGAGGCCCGCCCGGGAGAGATTCTGGAACCGGCCACCCTGAAAAAGATTACCGGACGGATGGCGGAAATTCTCGAAGAGGCCCTCGGCATGCGCCCGCCCTCGCCGCAGCTGCCGCTGATGCTGACCGACAAGGGCCTGAAGTGCGGCCGGCCCATCGATTTCATTGCCATCTCCGGCGGGGTGTCGGATTGTCTCCAGTCGCCGCTGACGGGTGATCCCTTCACCTTCGGTGATCTGGGCAAGTACCTGGGGAGCGCCATCGCGAAGGCGCAGGCGCGCTGGAAAACACCGGTGCTGCAAGGCGGGGAAACTATCTGGGCTACAGTGATCGGCGCCGGCGCACACACCGTCGAGGTCAGCGGCAGCACCATCGCCGTCTCGCCGTCCGCCCTGCCGTTGAAAAACCTGCCGGTGCTCAAGCTGAGCGCGGCGGAGGAACGGCAGCCACCGGCGACCTGGGGTGCCCTGATCCGGGAGAAGCTCGCCTGGTTCCGCTCTGCCGACGGGCAGCAGTCTCCGGCCCTGGCCTTCGAAGGTTCGAAACAGCTCGACTTCGCCGGACTGCAGGAGATTGCGGGGGCCATTGTCAGCGGCATGGAAGCGGTCCACCAGAGCCACGCGCCGCTGGTGGTGGTCGTTGGCAACGACCTGGCCAAGGCCCTCGGCCAGGCCTTGCGCGCCCGGCTCGGGCAGGAGTGTGAAATCATCTGCATCGACGGGGTCAGGGTCGAGGACGGGGACTACATCGATATCGGTCGGGAACTGGCCGGCGGGAAGGTCGTTCCCGTGGTGGTGAAGACGCTCTTGTTCAGCTACTGATGAGACGAGGATTCAAGGGACATGAAGCTTAAGACACAATTGTTCGGCACGGTCTACCAGTTCAGGGATCTGAAGGAAGTGCTGGCCAAGGCCAACGAGGAGAAATCGGGAGATCAGCTTGCCGGCCTGGCGGCCGGCTCGGTCACCGAACGGGTCGCCGCCAAGCAGGTGCTCAGCCAGCTGACCCTGGCCGACCTGCGCAATCACCCGGCAGTCCCCTACGAGCAGGACGAGGTGACGCGGATGATCCAGGACGGCCTCAGCGAGCGGATCTACGATGGCATCAAGGGACAGACGGTGGCGGAGTTCCGCGAATGGCTGTTGTCCCACGATACCAGCGGCGCCGACATCCAGCGTGTATCCCGTGGGTTGACGGCGGAGATGGTGGCGGCGGTCGCCAAGTTGATGTCGAACCTGGATCTGGTCTATGCGGCGAAGAAGATCCGCATCACCGCCCACTGCAACACCACCATCGGCGAGGCAGGAACCCTCGCCTTTCGCCTGCAGCCGAATCACCCCACGGACGATCTCGACGGCATCCGGATCTCCCTGTTCGAGGGCTTGCGCTACGGCGCCGGTGACGCGGTCCTCGGCCTCAACCCGGTGAACGACTCGGTCGATTCGGTGACTGCCGTGCTGCGGATGTTCGAGGAGGTCAAGCAGTATTACGCCATCCCCACCCAGACCTGCGTCCTCGCCCACGTCAACACCCAGATGGCGGCCATCCGCAAGGGAGCCCCCGCCGACCTGATCTTCCAGAGTATCGCCGGCAGTGAAAAGGGCAACAAGGCCTTCGGCATCAGCGGCGCACTGATCGGCGAGGCGCGCGACCTGGCCCTCAGGGAGGGAACCGCCGCAGGTCCCAACGTCATGTACTTCGAAACCGGCCAGGGTTCGGAGCTCTCCTCCGACGCCCACCACGGCACCGACCAGCTGACCATGGAGGCGCGCTGCTACGGCTTCGCCCGGCAGTTCGAGCCATTCCTGGTCAACACGGTGGTTGGCTTCATCGGCCCCGAGTACCTCTATGACAGCACCCAGGTGATCCGCGCCGGGCTGGAGGATCACTTCATGGGCAAACTCTCCGGGCTGCCAATGGGGGTCGACGCCTGCTACACCAACCACATGAAGGCCGACCAGAACGACATCGAAAATCTGGCAGTGCTCCTCTCCACCGCCGGCTGCAACTATTTCATGTCGATCCCCCAAGGAGACGACGTCATGCTCAACTACCAGTCCACCGGCTACCACGAGGTACCCAGTCTGAGGGAGCTGTTCGGCCTGAAGCCGATCCGGGAGTTCGAACTCTGGCTGGAGAAGATGGACATCTACGAAAATGGCCGCCTGGGCCGCCGCGGCGGCGACGCGTCCCTGTTCCTTGGTTAGCAAAAGAAAGGGTATGTGGGAATGATCCCGGAACAGAAAAACAAGGCGCTGATCGAAGGGGTCCCGGGCGGGCTGGACACGGCAGCGCTTGCGGTGCCCGATGGCGAAATCAC
>CAYMHN010000447.1:0-3565 GCA_964390235.1 uncultured Candidatus Competibacteraceae bacterium | reverse complement strand
ATCACCGCGACGACTTCCCGCCCGAGTACCTGCGCTGGGTCGAAGCCGGATACAACCCGGATTTCCCGGATGGCAGCGACTTTTGGTGACCAGCCGTACTGATTCTGGTATATAGATCAGCAGGATAGCTGTCGTGCAGGGGTTCTCGCATGGAACACCCAGCGGGTGAAGCGGGAGAAGCCGGTCTTCGGCTCGGATTCGACCTCCGCCTGAAGCTGGAGTTCCATGGCTCCAAGGTCACCTCCGACGCCGGGCTGCTCGCCTTCCGGGAACTCGATGACGCGCTCGGCCTGACCGAGCTTGCCGGTGAGACTCTCGCCGACACCAGGATCGGACGCAACGGTCGCCACACCCTGACCGCCCAGCTCCGGCAGGCCGTCTTTGGTCGGCTCGCCGGGTACGAGGACGTGAATGATGCCGACCGGCTGGCGCACGATCCCGCCATGCGCTGGGTCGTCGGTGGACGGGCCGTGACAGAACAGGCCGCCTCCGCCAGCCAGATGGGCCGCTTCGAGACCGAGGTGCTGACCCAAGAGGCCAACCTGAACGCGCTGACGAACCTGTCCGGGCGCTGGATTGACACCGTGCATGCCCGCCGCCCTGTGAAGACGGTGATGCTCGACATGGACTCCAGCGTCAGCCGCACCTATGGCGATCAGGAGGGCAGCGCCTACAACGGTCACTTCGGCTGCCCCTGCTATCACCCGCTGTTCGTCTTCAACCAGTTCGGTGACCTGGAACGCTGCACCCTGCGACCCGGCAATGTCCACTCCGCAGAGGGGTGGCGCGAGGTGCTGGAGCCGGTGGTGGTACGCTATCGAGACAAGGTGAAGCGGCGCTACTTCCGAGCCGACGCGGCGTTCGCCTCGCCAGAGGTCTACGAGTTCCTGGAGGCAGAGAGGTTCAGCTACGCCATTCGCCTGCCCGCCAATGCCGTCCTCCAGCGCCGGATCGCGCATCTGCTCAAGCGCCCGGTCGGCCGCCCACCCAAACAGGCCCGGCGCTTCTACGCGAGCTTCTGCTACCGAGCAGCGTCTTGGGACCATTCGCGGCGTGTTGTCGCTAAGGTCGAATGGCACCCTGGCGAACTCTATCCGCGCGTCGGGTTTGTGGTGACGAACCTGTCCAGCTCCGCCGAGCGGGTGGTGGCCTTCTACAATGGGCGCGGCACGGCCGAGCAGTGGATCAGGGAGGGCAAGAACGCCACGAAGTGGACGCGCCTGTCGTGCCGGTCGATGGTGGCCAACGCCGTCCGGCTGCAGCTTCACGCTTTGGCGTACAATCTGGCCAACTTCCTGCGCACGTTGGCTCTGCCGGACCAGATCGAGCGCTGGTCGCTGACGTCGCTGCGGGAGAAGGTGGTCAAGATCGGCGCGAAGATGATCGCGCATGCCCGCTATACCCTATTCCAGATGGCCGAGGTGGCGGTGCCGCGCGATCTGTTCCGTCGCGTGCTGGACATGATCGCCGCCTTGCGGCCGAGGCAGGTGGCGCGATGTTGAGCGCTGCGACCGCACCAAGTGCCACGGCCATCGAGGGGCGAGGTCCGCCCGTCGTGATGCAGATCGGGCGGGATTGTCTGCAACCGACGCCCGTCTTCCTCCGACAGTGCCTGCTTCGGCCTGCGGACGGCGAGCGCACCCTTTCCTTACGACAGGATCGGTGTCATTCTGTCCCCGCACGTGGCAGGATCGCACTGCTATCTGGGGAATGTCGGTTTATACGGCTTCAAACTCATGCAGCGGGCGCTTTCGGGCAGGGATAGAGGCCGTGCACGCCATCGAGGGCACCCAGAAATGGCTGATTTGGCTGGAACTTGGTGTCGCCGCCGAACCGCTCACCTGCGTCCAAATCCGGCTTGGAAAACAGACCCCTAGTGGCAAAAGCCTGACGGGTGGTACCCACCGCCAGAGGTCCGATCCGGTGGGAATCCGACATCTCCCATGCGACTTGATTATTTCTCTGGAGAGGATACAGCCCGACCGCAGCGCCCTTGGGCAGCGCATCGGGCGCTGCATGCCTTAGCGGACCAGGGAGGGCGAGATGGGAACGGCAGCAAGCCAGCCAGCACGGTCAGCCGCTGGATCAGCAGCACCGAGCGTAGCCATCCGCGCGCTCGCCGAGACCGATCTGCCGGAAGCCGAGAGGATTTTCCGGCTGGCCTTTGGCACCTTCTTGGGAGCACCCGAACCGGAGATGTTCTGGTCCGACCGCGACTACGTACGCGGGCGCTGGCACGCGCCCCACGTTGCGGCCTTCGCCGCGGAGGTTGGGGGTGAACTGGTCGGCTCCAACTTCGCAACCCGCTGGGGCAGCGTCGGCTTCTTCGGACCGTTGACGATCCGCCCCGACCTTTGGGACCGGGGCATAGGCGCGCGGCTCGTCGAGGCCGCGACGGCGCGCTTCGATGAATGGGGCACGCGGCATGCAGGCCTGTTCACCTTCGCCCAGAGCGCCAAGCACGTGGGCCTGTACCAGAAGCACGGCTACTGGGCGCGCTTCCTTACCGCCATCATGTCGGCGCCGGTCCGCCATAACCAGACCGAGCCGGTGCGCTGGTCGCGGTATTCCGATCTGACAGAGGAGCAGAGGGTGGCATGCCTGAAGTCCTGCCGTGACCTGACCGGCACCCTTTACGAAGGGCTCGACTTGGGGACGGAAATTCAAGCCGTACAGGCGCAGGGGCTTGGGGAGACTGTCCTGCTCGGGGATATGGCGGGTGTGGGTTTGGACGGTTTCGCCGTGTGCCACCATGGGCCGCGCAGCGAAGCAGGCGACGGCGCTTGCTTCATCAAGTTCGGGGCCGTGCGTCCGGGATCGGCGGCTGGTGAGACCTTCGACAGCTTGCTGCATGCCTGTGAGGCGCTTGCCGCAGCGGTGGGGATGCCCAAGCTTCTGGCCGGGGTGAACATGGCCCGCCACGAGGCGTACCGGCATTTGGTCGGGCGTGGCTTTCGAACCGAAATTCAAGGGGTCACGATGCACGGGCCCGATGAGCCGGGCTACAGCCGCGCCGGCGTCTTCGTGCTCGACGACTGGCGCTAGCGCGCTGGGCCCTCCGTCCCGGCGGGCGGCACCTCGGTGAAGGGCATCTCAGTTGAAATACACGGCGACCGATATCGCGAAGTTCGACGGCTTAGATACGTCGGTAGACTCAAGGTCATCCGTGGGTCCACGCCCTGTGTCTTCGGGAACTCATTGAGCGATTTTGTCGACGTCCCGACGCGACTTCTTTCTGGTCAAAGTCTCGCTTTGGCTCTTGACAACCTTGACCGCTATGCACGCTGAACTGGAAGCCTTACCGCGTAACTGCGCAAAGTAGTTTAAAACTTTTTTAACATCCCGCTCTTTTAGAGCGGCTGCTACAGTCAGGAGTTTTCGGCTTGAGCATGGTCGGGATCAGCTCGGCGACGCAGGGGTGGGAAGAATCGATGCTCCGAGATGCTCGCCGCTCGATGGCGGCGCGCCCGGGGAGTGAATGATTACAAGATGTCGGCGCTGGACTTTTTTAAGGACCAGGAGATCCGCTCGGAGATTTACGACGCCGTCCAGGGCGTGCTCAATC
>CAYMHN010000446.1:0-3567 GCA_964390235.1 uncultured Candidatus Competibacteraceae bacterium | reverse complement strand
GGCGAAGATCACCGCTCGGCGGCCCGGCAGTACCGCATGGCGGTGCACATAGGTGCGGGCCGCGCCGGCCAGCATCACGCCGGGGCGGTCGTTACCGGCGAACACCAGTGGCCGCTCTATGGCCCCGGTGGCCAGCACCACCTGCCGGGCGCGTACCGTCCAGTGGCGCTGGCGCGGGGTGTATGCAGGCGATTCCGGCAGGTGATCGGCGACCCGCTCGACCAGACCCAGCACATTGTGGTCGTAGTAGCCGAAGGCGGTGGTGCGGCTCAGGATGCGCAGCTCGGGCAGGGCTTGCAGCTCCTGCAAGGTTTGGGCTATCCAGTCGCGCAGCGGCTGATCATCCCGCGGCCCGCAGCCGGGAATGCTACCACCCGGGCGGGGGTTCTCGTCGACCAGCATGACCCGCGCACCGGATCGGCCGGCCGCCAGGGCCGCCGCCAGACCGGTCGGGCCGGCGCCGACCACCAGCACGTCGCAAAAGGCCTCGACGCGCTCGTAATGGTCCGGATCGGGGCGATAACCAGCCCGACCCAGGCCGGCCGCCTTGCGGATATAGTGCTCGTAGAACGTCCAGCCCTTGAGGCCCGGCCACATGAAGGTCTTGTAGTAGAACCCGGCACTGAACAGTGGCCCGAACCCGCTATTGATGGCGTTCAGGTCGAAGCGCAACGAGGGCCAGCGGTGCTGACTCTCGGCGCTGAGGCCATGGTACAGCTCGGCCACCGTGGCCCGGGTATTGGGCTCACGGCGCGCCCCGATGCGCAGGGTGACCAGGGCATTGGGTTCCTCCGGGCCGGCGCTGTAGATGCCGCGCGGCCGGTGGTACTTGAAGCTGCGCCCGACCAGCCGCACCCCGTTGGCCAGCAGGGCCGAGGCCAGGGTATCGCCTTGATACCCTTGATAGCTACGATCGTCGAAGAAGAAGCTCAGCGGCCGGTCGCGATCGATGACCCCACCGTGCGGCAAACGATAGGGCTGATTCATGGCGATTTTTCCCCCCCCTTTGTCAAAGGGGGGCAGGGGGGATTTGCTTGTCTCACGGCGCACCGTCCCGCGCCAGCCAGGCGCCGCTGATCACATGGCTCAGGGTATCGCGCTCGACCACCAGCCAGGCCCGGCAGCCGTGGCCATGGTGCCACAGTTCACGGTGCGCGCCGTGCGGATTGTCGCGGATGTAGACGTAGTCGTACCAGACCTCGACCGGCGCATCGGCCGGCGGGCGTTGCGCCGTGGCATCGCCCAGATAGCTGAATTCGCTGTGATCGCGCGGGCCGCAGTGGGGGCAGGGTATGAGCAGCATGGTCTCAGTGCCGGTTGGGGTAGGGGCCGGTGCTTTCCTCGTCCAGCAGGCGGCCGGTCCGGAATCGCTCCAGGGCGTAGGCGCGGTTCAGTTCATGGGGTTGGTCGTTGGCGATGGTATGGGCGAACACCCAGCCCGAGGCGGGCGTGGCCTTGAAGCCGCCGTAGCACCAGCCGCAGTTCAGATACAGCCCGTCCACCGGCGTCCGATCGATGATCGGGGAGCCGTCCATGCTCATATCCATTACCCCGCCCCAGTGGCGCACCAGGCGCAGCCGGCTGACCATGGGGAACATCGTCGCCACGGCTTCCAGCACATGCTGAACCAGGGGCAGATTGCCGCGCTGGGCGTAGGAGTTGTAGCCGTCCAGATCGCCACCGAACACCAGCCCGCCCTTGTCCGACTGGCTGATATAGAAATGCGCCGCGCTGAAAGTAGCCACGCAGTGGATCAGCGGTTTGACCGGTTCGCTGACGAAGGCTTGCAGCAGGTGGCTCTCGATCGGCAGCCGCAATCCGGCCTTGGCGGCCAGCGGGGTGGTGTTGCCGGCCACCGCCAGACCCACCCGCTCGGCCCGGATCGGCCCGCGCGAGGTCTCGACCCCGACGACGCGCTCGCCCTCGTACAGATACCCGGTCACCTCGCAGTTCTGGATGATGTCCACCCCTAGCCGGTCGGCGGCCCGGGCATAGCCCCAGGCCACGGCGTCGTGCCGAGCATTACCGGCGCGCGGCTGGAGCAGGCCGCCGTAGACCGGAAACCGTGAATCGGCATCGACGTACAGCCCCGGCAGCAGGGCGCGGACCTGGTCCGGGTTCAGGAACCGGGCGTCGATGCCGTTCAGCCGCATGGCGTTGCCACGCCGCCGGAAGCGATCGGCGACCGCCTCGGTCTGGGCCACGTTGAGCACCCCGCGCGGGCTGAACATGACGTTGTAGTTCAGATCCAGGCTCAGCCTCTCCCAGAGCTTGAGCGAGTGCTCGTAGAACAGGGCATTGCCGGACAGTTCGTAGTTGGAGCGCACGATGGTGGTGTTGCGCCCGACATTACCGCTGCCGATATAGCCCTTCTCCAGCACCGCGACCTTGGTGATGCCGTGGTTCTTGGCCAGGTAATAAGCCGTCGCCAGGCCGTGGCCGCCACCGCCGACGATGACCACGTCATAGCCGGACTTGGGTTCGGGATCGCGCCAGGCACGCGGCCAGCGGCGATTGCCGGACAGGGCATGACGGAGTATGGCCCAGGCGGAATAACGTGCCATCGAGGTCTCGGGTGGATTGCGCAAAACCATTAGATTAGCGCTTGTGTCGGGCCGCGACAATCAACGGATCGACGTTTGCCCTGCAACACCGGGCGGAAGGCTTGGCGACAGCTGCGCTGAGTGACACAATACCCGAGTTATCTTCGGGTGAGTACAGGCGATGGCTTCGGGTAGAACCCCGCTGTGGGCAGTGGTTGCCCTGCTGGTGGCCGGTTCGACGTCGGCCGAGGGTCGGACGGCCTACCGGTGTGTGCATCCCGACGGACGGGTAGAGTATACCGCCATGGCGGTGCAGGGTATGGATTGTCAGGAGTTGCCGGCCTGGTTCATCGGTGGCGGCAGTGCACAGCCCCCTGTCACTGCGCCGACGGACACGCCGGCCACGGATGCCGATGATCCGCGGCGGAGCAACTGTGAGGCAGCCCGCTACAACCTGGAAATCCTGCAAGGCGAGGCGCCAGTGGCCAGGACCGACGAGGCTGGCAATCCGTTACCGCTGAGCGCGGAGCAGCGCGCCGCCGCCCTGGAACAGGCCCGCAAGGATGTCGATTACTGGTGTGATTGATTCGGTGTGTGCCGTGCTATGCTTGCCGCAAAGCCGTTGACGCACGGATAAATCGATTCCATGACCACCCGAATCCTGTCTTCGGGTGTGGTGGTGTTGTACTGGACGGGAGAGCACTACCGGTATCTGCTATTGCGTGCCTTCGATTACTGGGATTTTCCCAAGGGCATGGTGGAACCGGGTGAGGCGCCGTTCGCCTGCGCCATTCGCGAAGTGGCGGAAGAGACCACCATTACCCGCCTGCGGTTCCGCTGGGGCCGGGTCTATCGCCAGACCCCGCCCTACAACCAGGGCCATAAAGTGGCCCGCTACTATATCGCCGAGACCAACCAGACCGAGATCGAGCTGCCGGTCAATCCACAACTGGGTCGGCCCGAACACACCGAATACCGCTGGGTGACCCGGGACGAGGCCTGGTCCTTGCTCACCCCCAGGGTG
>CAYMHN010000445.1:0-3568 GCA_964390235.1 uncultured Candidatus Competibacteraceae bacterium | reverse complement strand
ATGATCGAACACCAGATAGGTGGCGAAATGCAGAACCACGTAGAAAAACGCGAAAAGCCCCAACATGCGCCGCAACCCTTGCAGCCAGTTCCAGCCCGACAGCCGCCGCAGCGGGGTCACGGACAGGGTCAACAGCAGGAAGCGCAATCCCCAGTCGCCGGTGTGATGGGTGATGGTTTCGACCGGATTGGCCCCCAGACGCGCGGTGAACGCCCACCAGAACACCTGGGCCAGTGGCAGCAGGCTGGCCGCGAACAGCAGCAGCTTGATGCGGCGCAGGGTTGGCGGGGCAAGCGTAGTGGGGATGATCGCCGTCGGCATGCAAGGGAAAAGTCGAGCCAGTATTGACTGCATTTCGACTTTGGCCCCGTGAATTGGTTGCAAAGAAAAATGCCGGGGTGGATGGCCCCGGCAAATAACCACCAAAGGAGGAGTTTGGAGGAGAAACATCCAGTGGATGTTGCTTTGCAGTATAAGCACTTTGTTGCACTGCGTCAATAGTTTTTTTACGACGGTTGAACACACCCGTGAATTCGAGGGAACCGCAAAGAAAAATGCCGGGGCGGATGGCCCCGGCAAATAACCACCAAAGGAGGAGTTTGGAGAAACATTCGAATCATCGAATGTTGCGATGCATTATAAGCAGGATGTTGCGGCGCGTCAATAGTTTTTTATCAATATTTTCTAATGTTGTTCGTAACACCCACTTATCCTCGGATCACGCTGTTCGCGCACAGTTGAACACAACAAGACAACGGCTTCAAGGTGTATGTTGCAATACAGCATTACAAGCCGCCGAGAGCACGACAGGCGCTGGCGGACTGGCCGCCCCCGGCCGAGGTGGTTGTCTCTGTTCCTCGACCCAGTTGTCCAGATCGGCGTCGCAACCACTGCCGGGTGGCGGCGGTTGCTGGGGCTGGCAGTTCGGACTGTCGGTGGGACAGGCCAGGCGCACGTGGAAATGCGCATCATGCCCCCACCAGGGTCGCACCTTGTTGAGCCAGCCGTGCTGGGCCGGATCTCGGCATAGCGCCTGCTTGATCACCGGATTGACGAAGATCCGATTGACCTCCGGAGCCTGCGCCACCCAGCGCAGGATATCCGCGTACAGCGACTGCCAGCGCTCGGGTCGCAGCCGGCCGGCGGTCCGGTCCACCACCGACAGCATTTCCAGCGCCTCGATCTGCTCGCCGGGCAGTTGATCGTGACGATCCAGCACGGTGAACCAGATATCGGCATCCAACCCGGTCTGGTGGCTGCGGTGGCCGTAGTTCATCGGTCCGCCACGGGGTTGGCCCAGATCGCCGATCAGCAGCCGCACGCCGCGGATCGCTGCGGCCCGCCCCAGCCGCTGGAGGAAATCCACCAGTTCGGGATGACCATAATGCCGGTTGCGGCTGAGGCGCATGACCTGATAGCCCTCGCCCACCGGCGGCAGCACCTGTGCCCCGCCGATGCAGCCGGCGCTATAGAATCCGATCACCTCGGCCGGTCCCGGGGCGGGATGCTGGACGCGCGACCAGATTTCATGGGCCACGGCCTCATGCAGCAGCAGGCCGGCCAGCAGGATCAGGCCGGAAAGGCGGCGTAACACCATGACATCAAGGCCGTCGGGTAGATGCCCAGGGCGATGACCAACAGGCCGTTGGCGCTGATGACGATCCGGGTATCCAGATGGTCCACCGTGAAGGGCTGCAGGGTGGGCTGATCGAAATAGATGTACTTGATCACCCGCAGATAGTAGAAGGCGCCGATCACCGCGAACACCACGGCCAGCAGCGACAGCCAGACCAGACCGACGCTGATGGCGGCCTGCAATACCGCCAGCTTGGCATAGAAACCGACCAGGAAGGGAATACCGGCCAGCGACATCATGAACAGTAGCATCATGAATGCCAGCCAGGGGTTGCGCTCGTTGAGGCCCTTGAGATCGCTGATCTGTTCGGCCTCGAAACCGGCCCGGCTGAGCAGGATGACGATGCCGAAGGCACCGGTGGTCATCAGCGCGTAAGTGATGATGTAGAACATCGCCGCCGCATAGCCTTGCGGGGTGCCGGCGATCACCCCCAGCAGCAAAAAGCCGACATGGGAGATGGTCGAGTAGGCCAGCATGCGCTTGATATTGGTCTGGGCGATGGCGATCAGATTACCGGTGATCAGCGACAGCGCGGCCAGTATGGTCAGCATCTGGAACCAGTCGCCGTGCAGTCCGCCCAGCCCCTCGGCCAGCACCCGGATCAGCAGGGCGAAAGCGGCGATCTTGGGGGCCGTTCCCAGATACAGGGTGACCGAGGTCGGGGCACCCTGATAGACATCGGGCAGCCACATGTGAAACGGCACCGCGCCCAGCTTGAAGGCCAGACCGACCACCAGGAACACCAGACCGAAGACCAGCACCAGATCCAGTCCGCCCGGCTGTTGCACCACGGCAGCCACCTCGTGCAGCAGCAGGCTGCCGGTCGCCCCGTAGATCATCGAAATACCGTACAGCAACATGCCCGAGGCCAGTGCGCCCAGTACGAAGTACTTCATGGCCGACTCGGCCGCCGTCGGCGAATCGCGGTTGATCGCCACCAGGGCGTACTGGCACAGCGCCAGCAGTTCCAGGCCGAGATAGATGGTCAGAAAGCTCTGCGCCGAGACCATGATCATCATGCCCAGCACGCCGAACAGACCAAGCGCGTAGTATTCCCCCTTGAACAGATGGTCGCGCTCCTTGAGATAGTCGCGCGAATACAGGAATACCGTGGCGGCGATTGCATAAATGCTGAGCTTGAGCACCCCCGCCATGGCGTCGTTGATATAGTGGCCGTCGAAGCCGATCACCGGCGCCCGGGCATAGCCCCACAGAGTCAGCAGGGCGGCGCCGAGCAGGGTCAGCTGGGTCAGTCCGTAGGTGATATGCCGCTGTCCGGGCTTCAGGAACACATCCACGATCAGGACCAGGCAGGCCATGATCATGACGAAGAACTCCGGGGCGACGAGCAGAAGATCAGGGGTCGAGTGCATACGGGTAGTCCCTTACAGCTTGGACAGGCTGATGTGCTGGACCAGATGATCCACGCTGGCATGCATCACCGAAACCAGCGGGTTCGGCCAGACACCGAGCAGCAGCACCATGGCGGCCAGCAGGCCCAGCATCAGGCATTCGCGCCGGCCGATGTCGGTGAGCGCCGCGACCTGGTCGTTGGCGATGGCGCCGAAGATCACCCGCTTGACCAGCCACAGGGTATAGGCGGCGCCCAGGATCAGGGTCAGGGCCGCCAGAAAGGCGATCCAGAAACTCACCTGGAAGCTGCCGAGAATCACCATGAACTCGCCGACGAAACCCGAGGTGCCGGGTAGTCCGGCATTGGCCATGGCGAACAGCACCATGAAGCTGGCGAACACCGGCATGGTGTTGACCACCCCGCCATAGTCGTCGATCTGGCGCGAGTGCATGCGGTCGTACATCACTCCGACACAGAGGAACAGGGCGCCCGAGATCAGGCCGTGGGAGATCATCTGCACCATGCCGCCCTCGATCCCCAGGGCGATGCCCGAACTGTCCGGGGACCGCTCCAGCAAC
>CAYMHN010000444.1:0-3572 GCA_964390235.1 uncultured Candidatus Competibacteraceae bacterium | reverse complement strand
TTTATCCTGCTTCGACCTTTGTTAGATCAATCAGACAAGAATGCCGATCAAGTTGGGTAACAAAGCCGACGGGGATGACTTTTTCGACCGGATAAACGAGCGCAACGACCTGTGGCATTACCTGGAGGGCAACCACATAATGCTGAGCGGGCCGCGTCGCCTGGGCAAGACCTCGCTGCTGCAACGGCTGGCCGAGGAGGCGGTTGAAAGAGGCCTGATGGCCAGGCTGGTGGATGTGGAAGGTATCGATACCCCTGCGGCCTTCATCGCTGAACTGCAACGAGCCTTTCCTGATGATTCGGTCACCGGTCACCTCAAGGCGGCAAGGGACGAGACGACAGACTGGCTTGCTCGCCTGCGCAAACTCGACCTCAAACTTCCCGGTGGGCTGAGCGGCAGCGTGGAACTACAAGTCCTCCCCGATGCTCCTTGGGCAGAGGCCGCAATGAAGTTGCAGCAACGCCTCACGACCGCTCCGGTACTGATCCTTCTCGACGAGTTTTCCGTCTTTCTGGAAAAGCTGCTGGCGCGAAACCCAACGGATGCGGAACGGCTATTGGCTTGGCTACGCGCTTGGAGGCAACAAAGCCAGGTGATCTGCCGTTTCCTCTTTTCCGGTTCCATCAACCTCAACATGCTGCTGGAGCGCCATCGTCTGAGTACCCGCTTCAACGATTGTCACGACTACCGGCTTGGGCCGTTCCGGCCACAGGCCGCCTTGCACATGCTGGCCGAACAATGCGCACGGGAGGGCTGGCAGCCTGAGCCGGCAGCCCTGGATTATATGTGCAACCGTACCGGCTGGTTGTCACCTTTCTACCTGAACCTGTTACTGGCCACCTCTTTGGAAGCGGCACGCGATCGCTGCGAGGAGACCCGTGCGGTGGAACGCCGACTCCTTATCTCGGATGTGGACGACGCATATAACCGTCTGCTGGCGACCCGCTCGCGATTCATACACTGGCATCAAAGACTCGAACGCGAACTGGCCGAACCACAGCTCGGTTTCACTCTGGCAGTCCTGAGCGCGGTCGCCAGATCGGAAACCGGTCTTACCCGTCGGCAATTGATGAACCGTCTGCAACGGCACGAACCCGACCCGGATCAACGCTCCACGCGCCTGCGTCAAGTCATGCTGTTGCTTGAGGAAGACGGTTATCTCGACGCCGCTGGCGAACACATCCAGTTCTTATCCTTTCTGCTCCGCGATTACTGGCGACGCAACCATGCTCGCTGAACATGCTCGCATCCCCGTTGCGGAGAGTTCGCTGTCCGCCACCGTCAAATACAATCCCCATCTCTGGGGACCGGACGAACTGCGCGACATCTTCGTGGTACGCACCCGCGAACTGAACGATCTGCTGGACCACCTCAGGACCAGCCCCACGGATTCCGTCCCTCAACACATGCTTATCACCGGCGCCCGCGGCATGGGCAAGAGCACCCTGCTGCGGCGGATCGCCCTGGGAGTGCGGGACGATCCCGAACTCGCCACTGGATGGATCGCCCTGACTTTTCCCGAAGAGCAATATACTGTCAGCACCTTGGCCGAATTCTGGAGCAACGTGCTGGATACGCTGGCCGATACTCTGGAGCGTGAAGGGACACCGGTTGATGAGCTGATTCGGCTGGATGCGAAGATAAAGCAACTGGGCGACTTACCCCCGGCGGAACGGGAAACCACCGCTCTCGATCTTCTCATTCAATGGATAGACACGCATCAACGTCGCGTCCTGCTCCTGATCGACGGCACCGATCTGCTATTCGCCAGTCTGGCAGGCGGCAATGCCCCGGCGACACGCGGCAAGAGCAACCGATTCGATGCCAACGCCACCCCACTGTGGCGGCTGCGCAAGACCCTGTCCCACCAACCTGGCATCCTCTGGCTGGGAGCCAGTTACCAGGCTCTGGAATCGCAGCACCATTACCACGACGCGTTCCTCGACTTCTTCCAGTTGGTGGAATTGCGCCCTCTCACCCTGGACGAAATGCGCGACGCCCTACGGGCACTAGCCCGCACCTTCGGCGCCGGGCGGGAACTACAAGGCGAAGCTGCCGTCGCCGAGATAGAACGCACCATCGATACCCGACCGGAACGCCTCAAGGCACTGCGCGCCATGACTGGCGGCAACCCGCGCACCACCGTAATGCTCTACGATCTGTTTGCCGCCGGGGGTTGGGACGACGTGCAAACCGATCTGCGTCGCCTGCTGGACTTGATGACACCGCTTTACAAGGCACGCATGGAGAACCTCTCGGACCAGGCACGCAAGCTGCTCGCCCATGTCATGGAACACTGGGCGCCAATCTCCGCCCGGGAATTGGCGGAAGTCTCCGGCATTGCCACCGGCACGGTCAGCGGCCAACTCAGCCGCCTGGAAGCGGAAGGGCTGATCGAAAAGACACCCCTGCCGGGCACCAAGCGCGCCGGTTACCAGGCCACCGAACGCCTGTTCAATATCTGGTATCTGATGCGCTATGCTTCGCGCCGTTTGCGCCAGCGCCTCACCTGGCTGGTGGAGTTCATGCGGCTTTGGTACAGCCGCGAGGAGCTTGTTGAGCTGGCCCGTCAGCGTGCCGTTCAAGAGAAAACCGAGGCCGCCTATCGCCAAGCGATGGATCTGGATGCTTCGAATCCCTACCCTACCACCAACCTGGCCCGCTTGCTGGCCCGCATGGGTCGTTCGGGTGAAGCGAACACCGTCTATCGTCAAGCAGCGGAACAGGCCGAGGCACTGGTCTCCCCGTCCACCGGCAACACCGACTACCTGGACCTGCTGTTGCATGCACACTTGTGGCTGGGTAACCGGGATCTCGCTCGCCAGTCCCTGGATCATCTGGCGCAAGCCGCTGCCGAGGGGAATTCAATGGCCTTTTTCCGGTTGCGCGAACAGACTCGGGAATGTCACAGCATCGGTCTGGGGCCTGCGCTGGCGGTTGTAATGGAAGAGAGCCCCTACGCCGATTTCCTCCAGCCTTTCGCCCTGGCCCTGCGCGCCGCTGCGCCTAAGGACCGACAAGCCCTCGCAGGCGCCCCCCCTGAGGTGCAAACCCTGGCTGAAGAGATCATACGGGAACTCCTGCCGTCCGAATCCGTACCTGGATTTCTGCAGCAGCCTGACCCTGACGGGACGAACGTGAGCCTATAATCATCCGTGACGGAGGATCGCATGGATCGATCACGGCCAGGACCGAGGACTGGAGCAATGTCGAACACCAAACATTGCCTGCGTGTATTCGTCGGCTCCCCCGGCGATGTTGCGGCGGAGCGCGATGCCGTCTCCGAGGTCATCGCCCGGCTGAATCCGCAGCTTGGCAAGGTCTATTTCGAGCCGATTCGCTGGGAATTGCATCCGCATCTGCGCGATACCCGCCATACCCCGCAACAGGCCATAAAGCCGGGAATCCCCCGACCACGGGATTGCGAGGTGGCAGTAACACCGTACTGCCGAGCGAGCCGCGTAAACGGGCGCCGGTCGGCGAACCCACGAGCCTTCAGGCCACCTCCCGGAGGCCCGCATGAATCACGATCTCGTCGAACGGGGCCGACAGTCCGCCTCGTTCGTCCTTTT
>CAYMHN010000443.1:0-3579 GCA_964390235.1 uncultured Candidatus Competibacteraceae bacterium | reverse complement strand
AAACCGCAGGTCCGCGCCCAGGCCACCAGGTCGCGGATCAGCGCCGGCTGATCCCCGAAGGCCAGCGAGTAGATCACCCCGGCCTTGGTCGCCCGCCTGGCCAGCAGCGGGCCGCAGAAGGCATCGGCCTCCACCGTCACGTTGACCACGTGCTTGCCATGGGCGAAAGCGGACAGACAGTGGTCCACGGCGGCGATCGGGTTGCCGGTGCATTCGACCACGAGATCGATGGCCGGATGGCCGACCAGCGCCCGCCAGTCCTCGCCGACATGAGTAGTGCCGTTGCGGACGGCTTCGTCCAGCGAGGCCGCCGTAACCCGCTCCGGCTCCCAGCCCACCCGAGCCAGGTTGGCGCGCGCGCCGGCCGGCGACAGATCGGCGATACCCGCCAGGTGTACCCCCGGGGTACGCGGTACTTGCGCCAGATACATGGAACCGAACTTGCCGGCACCGATCAGGCCGACGCGAATCGGGTTGCCATCGGCCGCGCGCTGCCGGAGCTTGGCGTACAGGCTCATGCCGCGGCCGATTCCGGCTTGATCTCGTCCAGCGAGGTCTGCAGGGCGCTGGCCGGCAAACCGTCCTTCCAGGGCAGATCGACCGGATAATCCTTGAGCAGGCAGTCGTCGGGCAGACATTCGATGGGCGTGAAATCGCGATGGGCGATGTACTCGGGCCGCTTGAAGCGGCGGATATGGTTGCTCACCGCGCACAGGCTGAGGTAGACGCTGACCCGATCCCAGGGCGACAGATTGCTGCTGGAAGCGTGCACCAGGCAGCTGTGGAACAGGATCATCGAACCCGCCGGACCCTTGGGCGAAACGATGCCGCCCTGCCTGCCGCCGGCCCGCTCCACCAGTTGCCGGATCAGGTCCTTGTCGATGGTCCACAGCGGATAGCTGGTGGTGGTCAGATCGTGGCCGGCCTCGATCACGCCCTTCTTGTGGCTGCCGGGGATGAACATCAGCGGGCCGTTGTATTCGTTGACGTCGTCCAGGAAGATCGCCACGTTCATGGCCCGCTCGGTGGGCATCAGGTCATCGTTCAGCCAGGTGCCATAGTCCTGGTGCCATTGCCAGACATCGCCCTCGAAGGCCATCTTGCCGTTGATCTTGAACTGGTGCATGTAGACCGGTTCGCCGAACAGCGCCTGCACCGGCTCGACCATGCGCGGGTGGCGGGCCAGCCTGGAGAACGGTTCACTGTACAGATGGGCGGCGAAGTTGGTGCGTACCGCGTCCGAGCCCTTCTCGCGCACGTTGTAGACCTCGCGGCGAGCGTACAGCGCTGGCACGGCATCGGTCAGGGTTTTGACTTCCGTGGGCGTGAACAGGCCGGGGAAGAACAGATAGCCCTCGCGGTCGAATCGCGCGAGCTGGTTCTGGGTCAGTTTCATGCTGATTCTCCTGCTCCGGTGGCCCCGGGAACGCATCGGCGCTTTACCGGGTAATGATATAGTCTACCCTCCAGCCGATTCCGGTGACCAGTAGGCCGGCCAGGCAAGACGGACGATCCAGCGGCATGCGCGAGCAACTATTCCACCTGTCCAAGAACAGCGGCACCAGCCTGCAGGGCCAGTTGCGCGAGCGCCTGGTCAAGGCGATACTCGACGGCCATATCCCGCCCGGCGAGCCGGTGCCCTCCTGCCGCCGGATGGCCCGCCAGCTCGGGGTGGCGCGCAACACCGTGGTGCTAGCCTACCAGCAACTGGTCGACCAGGGTTATCTGGAAGCCCGCCAGCGCAGCGGCTACTACGTCAGCGATGCCATTCTGGGCGGTCGGGTCAGCGCGCCACGCGCGCCCCCCTTGCAGATGGATCACCGCCGTCTCGACTGGCAGCGGCGCTTGACCCTGCGGGTCAGCCACCTGCCCAGCATCGAAAAGCCCGCTGACTGGTACCGCTACCCCTACCCCTTCATCTACGGCCAGTCCGACCCCTCGCTGTTCCCGATCGCCGACTGGCGGGAATGCGTGCGTCAGGCGCTGAGCGTGCGCGACATCCACAACTGGGCGCGCGACCGGGTCGATGCCGACGACCCGCAGCTGATCGAGCAGATCCATACCCGGCTGCTGCCACGCCGCGGGGTCTGGGCCGCGCCCGAGGAGATCCTGGTCACCAACGGCGCCCAGCAGGCCTTGTATCTGCTGGCCAGCCTGCTGCTGCAAGCCGACCAGACCATCGCCCTGGAGGATCCAGGCTATCCCGACGCGCGCAATGTATTCTCGCTCAAGACCCGGCGGCTGGTCGGCCTGCCGGTGGACGAATCAGGACTGGTGATCGACGGGCGTCTGACCGGCTGCGACTATCTGTACACCACCCCCAGCCACCAGTCCCCGACCACCGTGACGCTGGCCCTGGAGCGGCGTGAGGCGCTGCTGGCGCGGGCCGAGGACAACGATCTGGTGATCTTCGAGGACGACTACGAGAGCGAGACCAATTTCGTCGGCGAGCCGACCCCGGCGCTGAAGAGCCTGGATCACGCCGGCCGGGTACTCTATATCGGCAGTCTGTCCAAGACTCTGGCTCCCGGGCTGCGGCTAGGCTACCTGGTGGGACCGGCCGAACTGATCCGCGAGGCCCGTGCCCTGCGCCGGCTGATGATGCGCCACCCACCCGGCAACAACCAGCGGGCGGTGGCGCTGTTCCTGGCCCTGGGTCACCACGACGCCCTGGTGCAGCGGCTGCGCAACGCCTACCGCGAGCGTTGGCGGATCATGCACCGAGCGCTGGAACAGCAGCTGCCGGACATGATCCGCACCCCCACCTTCGGCGGCACCTCCTTCTGGCTGCAAGGCCCGCCCGGCCTGGACAGCCGGCACTTGGCACGCCGGGCCGCCGAACAAGGCATCCTGATCGAGCCCGGCGACAGCCTGTTCATGGCCGCCGATCCACCGCGCAATTATTTCCGGCTGGGGTTTTCCTCGATTCCGGCGGAGCGCATCGAGCCGGGCATCACCCTGCTGGCCGGTTTGCTGCAAAACTCCCGTTGCCGCTGACCGACCAGCTCTGGCACAGTCAAAACCGGACCATTGGCACTACACTGAAACCAGAGTCGGGCTATAGCATCATTAGCTATTGTGACCCGACCGTGGCAAGCCATCGAGGAGGTACAGACCATGTTGATCGGTGTCCCCAAGGAGATCAAGAATCACGAATACCGGGTCGGACTGTCGCCGGCCAGCGTGCGTGAACTGGGGCATCACGGCCATCAGGTGCTGGTCGAGCACGATGCCGGCGTGGGCATCGGCGCGGATGACCAGCGCTACGCGGCCGCCGGTGCCGTCATCGTCGAGTCCGCGCGGGAAATCTTCGCCCGCGCCGAGATGATCGTGAAGGTCAAGGAGCCCCAAGCCGTCGAGCGGCGGATGCTGCGCGAGGAGCAGATCCTGTTCACCTATCTGCATCTGGCCCCCGACCCCGAGCAGACCAGGGACCTGGTCGCCAGTGGCGCGGTGTGCATCGCCTACGAGACCGTCACTTCACCGCGGGGCGGCCTGCCGCTGCTGGCGCCGATGTCCAAGGTGGCCGGACGGATGGCGGTGCAGGCCGGGGCCTATTGCCTGGAACAGCCGCATGGG
>CAYMHN010000442.1:0-3596 GCA_964390235.1 uncultured Candidatus Competibacteraceae bacterium | reverse complement strand
GGCGGAGATCAGCCGACAGTCCAGGCGGTCGGGGTCTTGGCCGTGTGCGCGGGCTTCATGGCGCAAGCGGTGCCGTACCGCCAGCAACAGTTCCACGCCACCGGCGCCAGCGCCGGCGACCACCAGCCGGAACGGGCCGGGATGCGCTGAAAAACGCTGGCGCAAGTCCCGCCAGCGCTCCAGAAAGCGGTCTATGGGTTTGACCGGCAGGGCATGCTCGGCCGCGCCGGGAGTATCCAGCACGGGGGGGCGCGAACCGGTGTTGATCGACAGCAAATCGTAACGCAGCGGCGGTCGATCCGGCAGATGCAGCAGACGCTGATCAAGGTCGAGACCGTCGGCTTCGGCGTGGATCAGCGCCGCGTCGGCAAAGCGCGCCAGTTTGGCCAGGTCGATGTGGCAGTCATCGTAGCCGTAGTGCCCGGCGATATAGCCGGGCAGCATGCCGGAGTAGGGGGTATGGACATCGCGCACCACCAGCGTCAGGCGCAGTCCGGGCAGCGGCCGCATGCCGAAGCGCTTGAGAACCGTGACATGGCTGTGGCCGCCGCCTAGCAGGATGAGATGTTTGAACTGGGGCGTGTTCATCGATCCGGGATGATCGCCGTTTGATCGGTCACAGGCAACTGCTATAATTGCGCCGCCTTGAACCGAAGGACAAAACCCCTTGGACAGTAGTAGTCCACGCAGAAAGCATTTTTTTCAGCGGTAAGCCCGCCACGCCTCATCCTCAAGGCATGCACGCTTCTCCGCTGATGGTTTGACTCAGCGCGGGAAACGGGTATCCGCCTTGTTGCCGATCCTCGCTGTACCACCCGCTGTGAACAATGGGCAGGGCCCCCATGGCCTGTCCAAGTCCCGGCGCGACCCGGCCAATACCGGAGGCGCGGGAGCCCGATATCTTGTGCCATGGCGTGACCATGGTTCGGACCCAGGTGATCAGCCGCCGGAACGCCCGGACGGGAGGTGAGTCGTGGACATCGAAGAGCGTATCGACGAACTCCGCGAGCTGCTGCATGCGGACCGGCGCGAGCAGCTGGTCGAGGAACTGGCCAATCTGCGAGTGCAGGACTCAGCGTATCTGCTCATGGAAGTGGATGACGAGGATCTGCTCGGCTTGTTCAGATTGCTGCCGCTGGACCGGCGCGCCGACGTATTCGCCTATCTGGACGACTATTACCAGAAGCAGCTGCTGCTGACGCTGGACGACGAGGAAAAACGCCAGATTCTGTCGGGTCTGGTGCCGGACGATCTGACCGATCTGCTGGAAGAACTGCCGCCGGAACAGGTCCGCGAACTGCTGCGGCTGCTGCCGTTCCGCGCCATCCGCCGGGCCTTGATGCTGCTGGGCTATCCGGAGGACAGCGTCGGTCGTCTGATGACGCCGAACTATCTCGCGGTTCGGCATGATCAGACGGTCGCCCAAGCGCTGGAGCAGATCCGCAGCCAGATTGATCAGTACGAAACCGTCAACATCATCTTCATGGTCGACGAAGAGGATAGGCTGGTCAACGTCATCCCGCTCAAGCGCTTCATCCTGGGCCGCCCCGACGATCCGGTCGTGTCCCTGATCAAGGAAGACCGCACGGTGGTCTCGATCGAGGTCACCGCCGAGCGCGAGGACGCCGTGCGCATGATCCAGCATTACGATCTGGCCGTACTGCCGGTAGTCGATGACGAGGGGCACATGCTGGGCATCGTCACGGTCGACGACGTGCTCGATGTGGCCGAGGAGGAAGCCACCGAGGACTTTCACAAGCTGGGCAGCGTCGGTGCGGTCAATCTGAGCCTGCGCGATGCCCGTCCCTCGCTGTTGTATCGCAAGCGTATCGGTTGGCTGCTGATACTGGTGGCGGTCAATGTACTGAGCGGTGCCGCGATCGCCATCTATGAGCATGCCATCGAGGCCTTGGTGGTATTGGTGTTTTTCCTGCCGCTGGTCATCGCCAGCGGGGGTAACGCGGGTTCGCAGTCGGCCACCCTGATGGTGCGGGCGCTGGCCACCGGCGATGTGCAGATGCACGACTGGCTGCGGCTCTGGGGTAAGGAACTCGGTGTAGCGATCGCCTTGGGGGCTACCATGGGGGCCGCGGTATCCCTGATCGGCGTTTGGCGGGGTGGTCCTGAAGTCGGACTGGTGGTCGCCATCTCCATGGTCCTGGTCGTGGTGGTCGGCAGCATGATGGGCATGCTGATGCCTTTTCTGCTGGCCCGATTCAACTTCGACCCGGCCACGGCTAGCACGCCGCTGATCACCTCGATCGCCGACATCGCCGGCATCCTGATCTATTTCTCGGTGGCCACGGCACTGCTGAACCTGCCGGTTGGTGTTGGCTGAAGACAGCCTGGGTGGAGTATGTAAGAAAAATGGACAACCCGCCTGTAATTTAGGATAATTTTGCAAGGGTTGAATTTAAAATTTTGTAACAATCAGAGAGAGATGCTTGAGATTAGCAGTGATTAGCTAAAAATCAGGATAGTGCGCAATGATTGTATAAAAAGTTTTTTCCTCACACCAAGTGCTGATCGCTATCAACGGGGTTTGGATGGCTGCGAGCGGGATTGATTATGAACAGCAGCGAAGACAAGAGATTCAACTTGGTATTTGCGATGCTATTGCCCACGCTTGCTACCGCCATGCTTGTCGTTCTCAAGCTTGCCGGATATGTGGACTGGTCATGGTGGCTGATACTGGCTCCGGTATGGTTGATTTGGGCGGGATTATTGTTGATTTTGCTGAGCTTGATGGTCCGCACAAAATTGTACAAGTCCGGTGTCAGAGTTAAACCAACCCTATTAGCCGGGAAAAAGCGTCAATCATCCTCTGCGGACAGTTCGCATATCTTCAAGAGTTGATTCTGGCTTAACCTACCGGACTGAACGACTGTCCCAATGCGTCTGTCATGGCGACTTTGCTGGTAAGCTGGGGTCATGGCCAAGCAAGTGCTGAACATCAACCACACGCAAACCTGGCTGAATGAAGCCGGGCGCATCGTGGTGCTTACCGGAGCCGGTATCTCGACCGAATCCGGCATACCCGACTTTCGCGGACCGCAGGGTTTGTGGACTCGGGACTCGGATGCCGAGAAGCTGTCCGATATCCGCTATTACCTCGCCGACCCGGCTATCCGACGCAAGTCCTGGCGCTGGCGACTGGAATCCCCGATCTGGCGGGCTCGGCCCAATGCCGGTCATCTGGCGCTGGTCGAACTGGAACATCGTGGTCGGCTCGCTGCACTGATTACCCAGAACACCGACGGATTGCATCAACTGGCCGGCCATGCGGCCGACAAGGTGATCGAGCTGCATGGCACCATGCGCGAGGTGCAATGCCTGGCTTGTCCCTATCGGATACCCTGGGAGCCGGTGCGCCAGCGCCTGCAAGCGGGCGACGCCGATCCGGCCTGTCCGGAGTGCGGGGGCATCCTCAAGTCGGCGACCATCTCCTTCGGCCAGAATCTGATCGAACGCGACCTGATCCGCGCCGAGCAGGCCGTGCGCGGCTGCGACCTGCTACTGGCGGTGGGTTCGACCCTGGCCGTCTATCCCGCCGCCGCCCTGGTGCCGCTGGCCAAGACCGCCGCCACCCGGGTGAT
>CAYMHN010000441.1:0-3607 GCA_964390235.1 uncultured Candidatus Competibacteraceae bacterium | reverse complement strand
TCCCGGCAAATATTTCACCGGCGACGGCGCCCGGCGGGACGAGGACGGCTATTGGTGGATTACCGGCCGGGTCGATGACGTGATCAACGTCTCCGGCCACCGCATGGGCACGGCCGAGGTCGAATCGGCCCTGGTGCTGCACCCGGCCGTGGCCGAGGCGGCCGTGGTCGGTTACCCGCACGATATCAAGGGCCAGGGCATTTATGCCTACGTCACCCTGATGGCCGGCGTCGAAGCCACCGAGGAGCTGCGCAAGGAACTGATCAAGCATGTGCGCAACGAGATCGGCCCCATCGCCAGTCCCGATGTCATCCAGTGGGCACCCGGCCTGCCCAAGACCCGTTCCGGCAAGATCATGCGGCGGATCCTGCGCAAGGTCGCTGCCAACGAGATCGACGCCCTGGGCGATACCAGCACCCTGGCCGATCCCGCAGTGGTCGACGACCTGATCGGCAACCGCGCCAACCAGTAATTCGGAGAACATCATGAGTGACAAACGCGAAGTAGTGGTACTGAGTGGCGTGCGTACCGCCATCGGCGATTACGGTAGTGGCCTGAAGGATGTACCGCCCACCGCACTGGCCGCGCAGGTGCTGCGCGAAGCAGTCAGCCGCGCCAAGGTGGACCCGGACAGCGTCGGCCATGTGGTATTCGGTAATGTGGTCCACGGCGAAGCCCGCGACATGTACCTTTCCCGGGTGGCCTGCATCGAGGGCGGCCTGCCCCACCACACCCCGGCCCTGACCCTCAACCGCCTGTGCGGCAGCGGTTTGCAGGCCATCATCTCGGCCTCCCAGACCATCCTGCTGGGGGACGCCGAGGTGGCGGTCGGCGGCGGCGCAGAATCGATGAGCCGGGCGGCCTACATCGCGCCCGCCATGCGCTGGGGTGCGCGCATGGGCGACAACCAGCTGATCGACATGATGGTCGGCGGACTGACCGATCCCTTCGGAACCGGGCACATGGGGGTGACGGCTGAAAACGTGGCCGAGAAATACGGCATCAGCCGCGAACAGCAGGACGAATTCGCCGTTGAGAGCCACCACCGGGCGGCCAATGCCATTGCCCAAGGCTATTTCAAGGACCAGATCCTGCCGATCGAGATCAAGACCCGCAAGGGCACGGTGGTGTTCGATACCGACGAGCATGTGCGCGCCGACGCCAGCGTCGAGGGCATGGCCAAGCTGCGCGCCGTGTTCAAGAAGGATGGCTCGGTGACCGCCGGCAATGCCTCCGGCATCAATGACGGCGCCGCCGCCGTGGTGCTGATGGAGCGTTCCGCCGCCGCAGCCCAGGGCCTGACGCCGATGGCCCGGCTGGTCGCTTATGGTCACGCCGGTGTCGATCCCCGGATCATGGGCATCGGGCCGATACCGGCGGTCAAGAAAGCGCTGGAACGGGCCGGCCTGAGCGTGGCCGATCTGGATGTCATCGAGTCCAACGAGGCCTTCGCCGCCCAAGCCTGCGCCGTGGCCAAGGACCTGGGCTTCGACCCGGCCAAAACCAATCCCAACGGCGGGGCGGTGGCCCTGGGACATCCGATCGGCGCCACCGGAGCCATCCTCACCGTGAAAGCCCTGTACGAGTTGCAGCGCACGGGCGGACGCTACGCCCTGGTGACCATGTGCATCGGCGGCGGTCAGGGCATCGCGGCGATATTCGAGCGCCTGTAAGGAGCGGTCATGGGCAAGTACGAGGAACTCTACCGGCGCTCGCTGGCCGATCCGGAGGGCTTCTGGGCCGAGGCGGCCGAAGCCATAGTCTGGACCCGCCGCTGGGACCGGGTGCTGGATGACAGCGATCCGCCGGCCTATCGCTGGTTCGTCGGCGGCGAGCTGAATACCTGCTACAACTGCCTGGATCGACATGTCGAGGGCGGCCGCGGCGAGCAACAGGCGCTGATCTACGACAGCCCGGTCACCGACACCGTGCGCAGCTTCACCTACAGCGAGCTGCGCGACCTGGTGGCCTGTTTCGCCGGTGCACTGGCCGCCCGCGGGGTAGCGAAAGGCGATCGGGTAATCCTCTACATGCCGATGATCCCCGAAGCGGTCATCGCCATGCTGGCCTGTGCCCGGATCGGCGCCATCCACTCGGTGGTGTTCGGCGGCTTCGCCGCCAACGAGCTGGCCACCCGCATCGACGATGCCAAACCCAAGCTGATCGTCAGCGCCTCCTGTGGCGTCGAAGGCAAGAAGATCATTCCCTACAAACCGCTGCTGGATGCGGCCATCGAGCGCGCCAGGCACAAGCCGGAGGGCTGCATCCTCCTGCAACGGCCGCAGGTGCGGGCCGAACTGATCGCCGGTCGCGACCAGGATTGGCTGGAAGCCGTCGAACAGGCCACCCCAGCCGACTGCGTGCCGGTGGCCGCCACCGATCCGCTGTATATTCTCTACACCTCCGGCACCACCGGTCAGCCCAAGGGCGTGGTGCGTGACAACGGCGGCCATGCCGTGGCCTTGGCCTGGAGCATGCGCCACGTCTACGATATCCAGCCCGGCGAGGTGTACTGGGCGGCCTCGGATGTCGGCTGGGTGGTGGGGCACTCCTATATCGTCTATGCCCCGCTGCTGCACGGCTGCACCACCGTGGTCTACGAGGGCAAGCCGGTGGGCACGCCCGATCCGGGCGCCTTCTGGCGAGTGATCGCTCAGCACGGCGTGTGCACCCTGTTCACCGCCCCCACGGCGTTTCGCGCGATCAAGAAGGAAGACCCGCGCGGCGAGTATCTGCAACAGCATGATCTGGGTCCGTTTCGCGCCCTGTTCCTGGCCGGCGAGCGCTCCGACCCGGATACCCTGAGCTGGGCCGAGGCCATGCTCAAGGTACCGGTGATCGATCACTGGTGGCAGACCGAGACCGTCTGGGCCATCGCCGCCAATTGCCTGGGCATCGAGCAACTGCCGATCAAGCACGGTTCGCCGACCCGCGCGGTACCGGGCTACGATGTGCAGGTGCTGGACGGATCCGGCAAGCCCGTGCCGCCCGGCGACATGGGCAGCATCGTGATCAAGCTGCCGCTGCCGCCCGGTTGCCTGCCCACCCTGTGGGGCAACGACCGGCGCTTCCGCGACGCCTATCTGAGCACCTATCCCGGTTATTATCTGACCGGTGACGCCGGTTATCAGGACGACAACGGCTATCTGTGGATCATGAGCCGCATCGACGACGTCATCAATGTGGCCGGCCATCGGCTATCGACCGGAGCCATGGAGGAAGTGCTGGCCGCGCATCCGGACGTGGCCGAATGCGCGGTGATCGGCGCCGCCGATCAGCTCAAGGGCCAGCTGCCGGTCGGTCTGGTGGTGCTCAAGAGCGGCGTTGACCGACCCGAGGAGGCGATCGTCAAGGAACTGATCCAGATGGTACGCGATCAGATCGGCCCGGTGGCGGCGTTCAAGCATGCGGTCATCGTACCGCGTCTGCCCAAGACCCGCTCCGGCAAGGTATTGCGCGGCACCATGCAGAAAATCGCCGACAGCGAGGAGTATCGCGCCCCCGCCACCATCGATGATCCAGCCATTCTGGACGAAATTGCCGATGCGATGAAGCGCATCGGTTATGCAATGCGCTAAACTGGACATGATCATAACCGAGAGAGGAG
>CAYMHN010000440.1:0-3611 GCA_964390235.1 uncultured Candidatus Competibacteraceae bacterium | reverse complement strand
GCGGTTACCTCCTCTCAGGTAACAAGTACATGCCCATGTCGGGCACACTAGGGTGCGCACCGCGCACCATCAGGGCCGGTGCGCGGTGCGCACCCTACGGATCGGTAGAGTCTTTCGTGGTATTCACCTAAAAGGACCGAATCCGTCGTTCCTACAGCCGATTGCCGGCGCGCAGCCGCCGCAGTACCAAGGTCCGATAGAGCCAGGACAAGGCCTGCCGCAGACCGGGCAGGCCGATCAGCCAGGCCAGCGGCCTGAGCACGGGCACCCGCGACAGCAGCAGGATATAGGCATCGAGTTCGCGATGGATCACGCCACGGGCGTCCTGAACATGCAGTTCGCGCAAGGCCGCTCGCGGATCGATGCCAATCCCGCACAGTTCTTCATCCTTGCCGGTGATATCGATCCAGTCCACGGTCTCGCCGGTCTTCCCGGACAACCGCTGGTAACGCGCGCGATCCCGCACGCAGCGCGGGCAGGCGCCGTCATAGTAAACCGTTAGCTGGTCTCGGGACTCGTTCACTTGCAACGCCTTCCGAAAGCACCGGGCCAGCCCGAGTTGCATTGCATCATGATTCGGCCGGGACGGTTTCGTCTTGAAGCACCCCGCCACCCTGGCGGATTTCATCCAAGGCTGCACGCGGAGTAAGGATGTGTAACTCGCCAAGCGGGTACAAGCATAACATGTCACCGCTGCGCAGCAGGTCGCAGCAGCCGCGCCGCGCCTCGATGGACTCCATCGGGGATTTCCCACGGAATGGCCGGTCGTAACCGAATCAGCGTACCATGCCGTCATTCGAGACTACCTGACGGCGCATGCACACCTCGATGAACGAGTCAGCAACGATTTCCGAGCATGAGCGACAGTACAACCCGCGCGTGACCGTGGGCGATCCCCAGCCTTACTTCGACCGATACGAGGCGCTGAGCCGCCAGGCCCGCGACCACCTCCCGGGCATGCGAGAACTGCGCTACGGCGAGCGCCCCCTGATGGTCTGCGACGTCTTTCCGGCGGCGGTCCCCGCTTCCCCGGTGCATGTCTTCGTGCACGGCGGCTACTGGCGCGGGCTGGACAAGGCGGACTTCAGCTATGTCGCCGCAACCCTGGTGCCGGCCGGAATCACCACGGTCATCGCCAACTACGACCTCTGCCCCTCGGTCTCGCTGCCCGAGATTGTCGACGAGATCGTTGCGCTGTTCGACTGGTTGCCAGGCATGCTCCCCGACCACAACGGTCATCCCGGACGGATAACCGCCTCCGGTCACTCGGCGGGAGCCCACCTGATCGCCATGGCCCATGCCGGCAGCCTGAAACAAGCCGTGCCGCGTCACCGGGTGCGCCATGCCGTGCTGATCAGTGGCCTGTATGACCTCGAACCGGTGCTCGGCGTGAGCGTCAACGACATTATCGGGCTGAACCCGGCCATGGCGTTCGACATGAGTCCGCTGCGGCATCCGCCGCCGCCTGAACTGCCGCTGGACATCAGCGTCGGCGGCCGCGAATCGTCGCAGTGGATCGCGCAGTCGCGCCGGTTCGCGGAGGCGCTTCGCCAATCGGGGAGCTCAGCGGGTTTCGAGATTCTCGACGAGCACGATCATTACTCGATCATCGAGGCGCTGGCGAACCCATCCAGCCCCTTGTCCCGACTCATCATCGAGCGGACCCTGGCCGTGCGCGGTTGAATCCCTGGTGGAAGTTGCGCGGCAGGGGTTTGCCAGCGTGACCGCTAACCGGGCGCCGATTTCATCGCTCCGGTTGAGTGGCTGGTTAGCCAATGCTTCAACTACGCAGCCCGAAGTGGAGTCAATTCATTTTCTTGCATTGGAGGCAACCCCAGCTTAATCAGTACGCGATTGAGATCTGCTATGGTTACCTTCGTAGGAGCAGTAATCTCTATCCCAATAGGATTTCCCCTCTGGTCAAAATCGATGACCATACCGACTTCAGCTTTTGACGTACGGAAGCTTCTCTCACCGGTTTCCCGAGGCAAATAAAGATAGGCGGCGATAGGCTTGCCTCGACGGAAAGTTACTTCTAGGTAAGGTTCTTTCATATTAATTGTCCCAAACTGGGTAGGCGGTTACGACTACAAGTAGCTTATAAACATCATCCGGTTCCACGATAATTTCCCAATCGTGTTTTTTATGCCGCGTCTGTATCACCCAACGGTTCTCTACAACGTCTCGGCGATACGTGCGAGCACGCTCCAACATTGCTCTCAAATCCACTTCATTGAATTGACGATCCTCCATACGCTTGAGTAGATGAGGAGTTAACTCCAGTTCCCATTCCCACCACTCTGGCCATCGCCGTTTTTTCAGGACTACCTCCAACAGTTAAATTCTTCCGACCCTCTACATTGCCGCCACTAGCCTGGATTCCCACGGCGCGCTGAGGGGCTAACGTAAAGATAAGGGGCGCGCCGCTCACGGACGTTCAGCGAAGCCACCCTGGTTAATCTAAATAAAAACTGTCTTTCTGTAAATTTCCGGGAGCACGCGCGGGTAGCTGAAGCGTCGCCCCGAGCCGAGGCGGACGAGCGGCAAGGCCGGACAAGGCGGACTATGGTAACCGGGTCGGGTGTTGAGGCGTATATCGGCCCGGGACGGGCCTCCTACTACATGTGCCGTTCATCGCTGTAGAGCGCCGTGCCGGCGCGCTCGCTCTGCCTGAACTCCGGAAAATTTACAGGAAGCAACGTTTTCGGCCGACCCTGGCTTCACCATCGCACCGATCGCGTACAATGTCCGCCCATCATGAACCACACAACAACAACAAATCGCCCTGGTCTCCTGATCCTGATCGCCGTCACCGCGGTCGGCCCGCTGGCGTTGAACATCTTCATCCCCTCGATGCCGGGCATCCAGCAGGTGTTCGAGACCGACTACGCCACGGTGCAGCTCACCCTGACGCTTTATCTGGCCGCCACCGCCATCGCCCAGTTGTTCGTCGGGCCGCTGTCCGACCGCTTCGGGCGGCGGCCCATCGTGCTCGGGGGGATGGTGTTGTTCACCCTGGCCAGCCTGGCGTCGCTGGCCGCCGCCTCGATCGGCGCGCTGATCCTGGCGCGGATCGCCCAGGCGATCGGGGGTTGCACCGGGATGGCGCTGAGCCGGGCCATGGTGCGCGACATGCACGACCAGGACACCGCCGCCAGCCGGATGGCCTACATCATGATGGCCATGGTGCTGGCGCCGATGCTGGCCCCGGCGCTGGGGGGCTATCTGGACGTGCTGTTCGGCTGGCGGGCCAGTTTCGTGGTGCTGACCCTGGCTGGTGGGCTGGTCACGGTCTGGGCCTGGCGTTCGCTGCACGAGACCCACTTTCAACTGCGCTCCCTGCCCGGCCCGGCCGGTCTGATCGGCGACTACCTGCGGCTGCTGCGCATCCCCCTGTTCATCAGCTACGCTGGCACCCTGGCGTTCGGCTCCGGCATGTTCTTCGCGTTCCTGGCCGGCGCGCCCTATATCATGATCAATCTGATGGACCGCTCACCGGGCGAATACGGGAGATCGGAAGAGCACACGTCTGACCTCCACTCAGACGTGTGCTCTTCCGATCTCGACCATCGCCAACGCCATCATGGAGTCGATCAACCACCCCCAGATGG
>CAYMHN010000439.1:0-3617 GCA_964390235.1 uncultured Candidatus Competibacteraceae bacterium | reverse complement strand
TGCCGACCACGCCAAGAACTCGGGCCCGCCCGACCCGCGCGATCCCGGCCATCGCTCGCGCCGCGAGCGGCTCCTCGCCAAGCTCGGCAAGCCCGATCGAGCGTTCGATTCCCCGCTGGCGCGCGCCGACGAGATCAAGCGCAATACCCGCAACGTCCGCGAGCTCCACCTCAAGGCGCCGGGCTTCAAATCGCGCGACTTTCACTGAGTTTCCGGTCGGCGTTCCTTGAGGGATTCGATGCCAGACGGCATGCAGATCTGGCAAGCAAAGCCAATTTGGCGGATCACACAAAGTGAAAAGGGCGCCTGCCGCGGCCGCCGAGGGGCCTACCCCATTGCTTTTTGCGGCACCTTCTACAGGCCGAACACGAACAAGGTTCGACCTGCGGCGAATGCCACCACCTGGCTTCCGTCGACCATGAACGAGATGGGTGTCGCCTGGGCGCGTCCCCCCAGACTCGCCCGCCACAGCTCCTTGCCGGTAGCGAGATCCAGGGCGAACAACACGCCGGAGGACGCTGAGAAGACGATGCCACCTGCGGTCGACAATACGCCACCGTAAGTGCCGTCGATCTCCGTCTGCCGCCGTGGCGCGACGTATTCCCATTTCGTCGCGCCAGTGGCCGCGTCGAGGGCCTTCACCAGGTTCGTGCGCGGTCCGGCGATCGAAGAACCGCTCCCGACGTACATCCCGCTCTGGCCGCGGCGTACCTGGTCGGTGGGGGCCTTCGTGTAGACCGACGCGCCTTCGGTCGCATGCACCAGAAATGTCTGACTGCGCGGATCGTAAGAGGGCGGCTGCCAGTTCGTTCCGCCACCGACCCCGGGCCTCGCGAGTACGCCTGTTGTGGTGACATTGGCAGCTTCGGTCAGTATCGGTCGTCCCTTACGGTCAAGACCGCTCGCCCAGTCGACTTTGACGAACGGAACGCCACGCAGAAACTGTCCATTGGTCCGATCCAGTACGTAATAAAAGCCATTGCGGTTTGCCCAACAGATGACCTTGCGCGCGGCGCCGTCGATGACGAGGTCGGCGAGCACCGGGGTCTGGCTGGAGTCCCAGTCATGCTGGTCGTGTGGCGTGAACTGGAAGTGCCAGGCCAACTTCCCGGTCGTGGCGTCGAGCGCGATGACGCTGTTGGTGAACAGGTTGTCCCCCGGTCGCAGCTCGCCCGCATAGACGGGCGAAGGGTTGCCGACGCCCCAATAGATCAGGTTCAGGTCGGGGACGAAGCTTCCCGCGACCCACATACCGCCGACACCGGTTCTCCAGGCGTCATTTTCCCAAGTGCCGTGACCGGTCTCGCCAGGGCCGGGAATGGTGTGGAAGCGCCAGCGCTGTTGGCCGGTCGCGGGATCGTAGGCGGCGAGAAAACCGCGAATCCCGAACTCGCCGCCGGATACTCCGACGATCACTGCGTCATTCGCGATCAGCGGCGCACCGGTGATCGTGAACCCGTCCTTTGGATCGGCGACCTCGATTTCCCACTGAACTTGGCCGCTGTTGGCATCCAGGGCGACCAGCTTGGCATCCAGAGTCCCCATGAACAGACGCCTGCCGAGAATCGCGAGCCCTCGGTTCACGCGCCCGCAACAGATCGGGAGCTTTTGGGGAAGGCGGCGCACGTATCGCCAGATCTCGCGGCCGGTTTGGGCCTCCAGGGCGACCACATTATTGGGCGGCTCGGTGAGGAAGATCGTTTTGCTGGCGACCAGGGGCGTCGCTTGGATGGTGCCTTCCTCGGTGGCGAACTGATGCGCCCAGCGCAGCTTCAATCCGGCCACGTTCGCCGCGGTGATCTCGCGCAGCGGGGAATGGCGCCAGCCGTCCAGAGCTCCCGAGTACGTGAGCCATTCGTCGGTCCGGCTCCTTGCCTCCAACAGTGCCTCCCAAGCGACGTCGACCGGCGGCATGCGGATCCTCGCGGCGGTCTCGTTCGCCACATCGCCGTCGAGGCTGCGCAGAAACGTAATCACCCGCCAGCGCTCGGCTATCGAGAGATCTACAGGGGCCATTGCGGTTCCTGGAATGCCGTCGCGCAAGACCTCGTAGAGCGCGAAATCACTCGAGCCGACACGGAAGTTGGGCTTTGCCAGCGAAGGAGCATGCGCACCCCTGCCGTCCCTGCCATGGCAGGATGCACAGTTTTCAAAGAAGATTTCCTGTCCTCTCGCCCTGTCCTGAGGGCTGGTAAGGGGATTTCTCACGCCGGCATGCACACTGCGGTTGTCCTTGACCATTGCTCCTCTGATGAAACCGCTGCCTGGCCAGCTTCCTTCCAGCACTGTGCCCGGCCACGTGCCCTGGATGACTTCGAGCCACGAAAGATCTGGCACTCCGCCTGTCGCCTTCCTCATGTATAATTTGAGACGCCAAAAGAATTCATGCGACACTTGTTCTAAAGGTATCGCCCTGACCGGATTCGGAGCATGCCTCCAGAGAATGGTAGGGGTGATGAACAGAACAGCCGCCACGGATGCCGACAGCACTAGCAGGACAAGTGTGATTCGACGGTATCGCTTGAGGCGGTGTACCAAGCCGGTCACCATGCCCCGACGCGCCGATTTCGCAATGAGGCCGCGGATTGGGGTGAAGAGCGGATCGGCACCGCGCTCGGCAACCGGTAGATCCTGCCTAGGTGTCAAGACGCGCATCGAGACGTTCATCCAGTGCGGGCTTTGGGCGACGCTCATGCCATCAGTAGAAAGGGTTCTCCTTAACGGGCTGTTGATGGCCGCCCCGATACGGGTTTTTCCAGCCCTCCCGCAGAAAATCATTGGGCGTATGCCGACCCGCCGAACGCTTGGGCGCCAGCCTGCGCGCGTGCGTGGATCGATCGGAGATAGGCGATGCCCCGAACAGGTGCCGCGACGGGCACGATCATCGGCATCCGCATCTGACCGGCTCACGGTCAGCGCCGACTGTCGGTGCGAGGCGGCACGCCGGGCCGGGCCGATTCCACCCCCGAACCACCCCAATCGCCGTCAGAAGCGGTGTCGCGCGGCGCCGTTCTTCCGTACAAGAATTTGCGCGTGCAAAACGAAGACCAACCTCTTAGGCATCACACGCTGACCAGACAGCGTCGATCCGCGCCTCGAAGGCGAACGACCGATCTTGGGGAGACATTGCCATGTGCCGGCTTCACCTGCTTCGCCTCGGCACGCTGTTGGGTTGCTTTCTTACCGTTCTGCTGCTGGCGGGGTGCGGCGAGGAGCCGGCGCCGCCGCGCCTGATCGGCTTCATACCGGGCGTAATCTCCGTCCCCGGCAACGAGGCGCTCGAGGTCAGCGTCGCGTACGAGGACAACGATGCGCGGTTCAATGATTTCCAATGGCGGGTCGAGGCCGGCGAGGTCGAAGGCAACGGTGCACCCACCATCACCTATCATGCGCCCGAGCAGCCCGGGGAGTACGGGATTACCGTCACCGCCAGCTACGGCGACGACGATACTGAGCTGTCGTTGGATGGCGTGGTCAAAGTGACCGCGCCGATCGCCACCGAGCCGGTGGCGATGGCCGAGCCCACCCCGGAGATGGCCCCCGCTGCAGCGCTCGAGCGCGCGGAGGCACCCGAGGCGGCCGCCGAGACTGTCGAAGAAGGCGTGCCGGCGGCAGAA
>CAYMHN010000438.1:0-3620 GCA_964390235.1 uncultured Candidatus Competibacteraceae bacterium | reverse complement strand
GGTGGTGGTGGCCGGCTTCGGGCGCTTCGGCCAGATCGTGGTGCGCCTGCTCGGCGCCAAGGGCATCCGCACCACGGTGCTGGACCACGACCCCAACCAGATCGAGGTGGTGCGCCGCTTCGGCTTCAAGGCCTATTACGGCGACGTCACCCGGCTCGACCGGCTGCGCGCCGCCGGGCTGGACAAGGCCCGGCTGCTGGTGCTGGCGATCAACGACATGGACGCCGCCCGAACCACCGCCCGCCTGGTACGCCAGCATTTCCCGCGGGTACGGATCCTGGCCCGGGCCGGCAACCGCCAGGATGTCTACGAGTTCATGAAGCTGGACATCGAGGTGGTGATCCGCGAGACCTTCGGCTCGGCGCTGGAAATGGCCGAGGAGGCCCTGAAAGCCCTGGGTATGGATCCGGCCGAGGTCGAGCGCAGCGCTCGCCAGTTCCGCCAGCACGATCTGGAGACCATCCGCCAGCTGTTCCCCTACCACCAGGACGAGACCACGCTGATCTCCAAGACCAAGGAGGCCCGCGCCGATCTGGCGCGCCTGCTGAGCGAGCAGCAGCCGGCGGAACCGGAGCGGGATTGATCCGCCGCCCTACGCCAGCTCCCGTCGGCCGCGCTCCGGCACGATCAGCACCAGGGCCGCCGAGGCCAGCACCAGGACCACGCCATCAGCCAAGCATCTTGGGCGCGCATGCATCCCCTATTGCATCACCTCGTCCGCCCGATAGATGAGCGACGGGGAGATCGTCAGACCAAGGGCCTGAGCGGCCTTGAGGTTGATCACCAGCTCGAACGTCGTGGGTTGCTCCACGGGCAGGTCTCATGGTGATCTCTTCCTTTTTTCGCCTATCCCGTTGATGACCACTATTGCATGGCCCATGCACGGAGCAGTCGTTCGGCGCCCTCGCTGAGTTCACGCACGATCTCGGCCGCGGGTTGGATTCGTTGAACTGCATCGACCGAATGGCCGGCGTACAACGCCATGGCGCCGATCTCACCAACGGTGTCCCGGTTGGGTGTTGGCGGAGCCAACCGAGGTATCGGATACGTTAGGCCCCCGATGGAGCCGTGTCCTACCAGCTCACCCTTGAATGACTCAGCGGCCTCGACGCATGAACGCAGCACTCGATGCGGCGCGTTGGGCCAATTCACAGAGAACGCTTCGGTGAGTACCGTGTCCTCCGCTCGAGCGCGAATGAGCGCCTCCACGTATATCGGATGCGCGCCGGATTCCTGAGCGGCGAGAAACCGGGTTCCGACCCGTACTGCCGAAGCGCCGGCAGCAAGTGCAGCGGCCATAGAGCGCGCCGTGCCGATGCCACCAGCGGCTATCACGGGGATATTTACGACTTCGAGCACCCACGCCGATTGAAGCGCCGGTACGACGAATCGCCTTCTCCAGCATGTCCGCCAGGATCGGCGTGGGTGCTCGCAGTGCGGAGAGCATCGGGAGACCACCGGCTTGGGCGACCGCTGTCGCAAGCTCGAGTGTCACGACCGGCATGCCCGCCAGCCGAAGGGGCACACGACAACCAGTAAGCTGTGTGAAGGATGTGCTCAGCACCTGAGCCTCGCGATCCGAGCGACGCATTCACCCGGTTCAACTTTCCGACGGAAGGTCTCCATGGAGACCGCAGCCTCGAGTGCCCAACGACACAGATCACCTGCCCGGCGGGCGCGGGGGAGCTGTGACCCTGGGAAAGCATACATGCCCGCCGGGTCAGGTGCAGCGCCTGGTTCGGCCTCGGGTGCTGTGACCACCTCAGCCAATCGCCGGAGTCTTGGCACGGACGACACGACCCAAGTAGGGCAACCTCAGCCCCAGAACTTCAGCGAATGCCTCGCAGACCGCAGGGGCAACCCCTGAGTAATTGCTTGCTGTGGTCGCGGCATCACGATGGTCCCGCCAGTGCTCGGCCGAGCGCGCGCTCGGATTTCACTGGCCTCCCAGTACCGCCTACCCTACATGTGCGAGGAACTGGTGCCCGCAGAAGGCTCGCTGGCATCGCGCGTGCGGGGAACTGATGTCCCCAACGAAGGACGAGCACACGGGGCCGCCCGGCGTCTTCGGGCACTCTAGACAGCTTCCGTCCCACTCCTCGTCTGGACCGATGGCCTCAATGGCTCGGCGAAAGTCGCCGTAGGCATTCTCAACCTTCTGGGCCAGTGCATTGAGGTCAGCGCGTTGCTTCTCAGTCAATGAGGTCTTCTTCTCAGACGCCATCGCGAATCTCCTATCTCAAGAATATGCGGTCAGCTCAAGACTGACCTGCCGGGGAACACAACCACCAAACGTGACAAACCAGTGAGCCATGAAATCCGCTGACGCGGCCCGGTCAAGTGCAGCGCCCGGTTCGGCGTCTCCAGCGGACGACCCCTTCGAGCAAGGGCCACCAGCCGTCACTGTCTCCGGTCGGAACGAACCACTCTTGGACTGGGTCTGGGATCGCCACCCGCTGCGCCCTCTGCCGCCGAACTATATTTCAACGGTCAGCACTGTCGCGTTACAACACGACACTTCTGACAGATAACATTCATCAACGCCGCCAAGTTGCTGATGTTCTTGGTCCAGCGGCGGTGTTATACGACCATAAACCAGGGAGGCAAACACGACAGGGGAACCCGCCAACCACCCCGTCTTCCGGATTGCGTTCGGGAGCGCTGCCTGGTCAAGTGCTACCGCCTTCATACCGAACCGGTGCAAATCCACTGGCTCCAATAGTCCACTCTGTTCCGCAACCAGCGCCATCCGACACAGGAGGGTGCGCCGGATGCCCGATCGCTCGTGCCCCCTCCGGCCGAACACGGAAACCAGGTTGCTTCCGCGCATAATCCGGACACTGATGCACGACTGTTGCTCTACTGCGGGATGCTGCTGGGCAGGAGGGGAATGTTGCGAACGATCGATGGCCCGATGGGGATTTTCAGACACGCGCCCACCCGTAGCGGGCGCGATGCGCCCAGTCCCTTGGAACGCTGAGGAAGGCATACTGGCTTATCCTGCAAGCCGAATGATGATCAACTCCATTAACCGATTAATACATTTTTGTCAAGAAGAAATAACTCGAAGCCTGTTGCGACCACATCAGACAATCCCCCGCCGGTTGCGCTCCGGCACGATCAGCACCAGCGCCACCGAGGCCAGCACCAGCAGCAGGGCTGCTATCTTGCGCCAGCCCAGCGGCTCGCCCAGCAGGGCCACCGCCGACAATACCCCGACCACCGGGATCAGCAGCGTGCCGGTGGCCACTACCGGCGCCGGCAGGCGACTCACCAGCACCGCCCAGACCGCGTAGCAATAGGCCATCGGCAACACGATGTGATAGGTCAAGGCCGTCGCGACCGGTGCGCTCAGAGCGCCGAGTTGCCAGGGTCGGTCGATCAGCAGCGCGGCGAGGATCACCGGCGGCGCCGACAGGGCCATCAGCCAGACCCCTTGCGCCAGCGCCGTGAGGCTCCAGCGGCGGCGCTTGAGCAGGATCGTGCCCACCGCCCAGGACAGAGCCGAGCCCAGCATCAGCAGCGCACCCAGCGGCGAACGTCCGACCGCGAACAGATCCTGGCCGAGCAGCAGGCCCAGCCCGCCCATGCCCAGCAGCAGCGCCAGCGTGCGCCAGAGC
>CAYMHN010000437.1:0-3623 GCA_964390235.1 uncultured Candidatus Competibacteraceae bacterium | reverse complement strand
CGAGTTCGGGAAGGTCAGGGTGCCTCCCAACGGGTGCGGCAGCTTCGCCCGCACCGCAATCGAAGCTCGCCCCGGTGAGAACACTACCATTGGCGTGATCGCCACCAGTGCTCCGCTCACTGCTGGCCAGACTGAACGATTGGCGATCGTTACCAACGACGGCATGGCACGCGCTATCCGACCAGCCCATGCAACCGGGGATGGCGACACGATATTCGCCGTTACCACCGCGGGCAATCCAAGCACGATCAGCCAGGAGAGCTTCGTCGAGCGGCAACAATTCAACCAGATATTGGCTGCTGCCGCCGACGTCTACTCGCGTGCCATCACTCACGCAATCCTGAGCGCGGACCCGAGTCTCGGTGAGACCTATTGCGTCAGATTCCCGACGGCTTGCCCACCGCCGGGACTGGCAAAATAACAGCTTGCCCGAAAGCGACGGCCATGACAGTCCATAGCTGCTGCATGTGCCGTCGCCGAAATCCAGCGCAGTGCGTCAAGGGTCGTCGAGATGGAGCAGCAACTTGCGGAGCAGACCGGTCAGCATCGTTATTTCATCCGACGATAAGGAGGCGATGATACGATGTTCGCATCGGGCGTGTACCTCCATGGCTTGCTCGACGAGTTTGAGTCCCCGCGGTGTAAGCCGCACGATCACCCCGCGTCGATCATTGGGATCAGGCAGGCGCATGATCAGGTCACGCTGCTCGATTCTCTCCAGCAGGGTGGAAAGCCCCCCCGAGGTCAAGAGCAAGGACCGCTTTAACATCTTGGGTGACATCTCGAATGGTTTGCCGTAAACACGTAGCGTCACCAGCACCGCATAGGAGGGGTATGTCAAACCGAAAGGCTTCAATGCCTTGTTCACGATCCGGAGAATCCGATCTTCGAGCCTGACCAGACGGCCCACTACCGCTTTGGCCGAACTGTCGATATCGGGCCGCTCCGCGCGCCACCAGGCGATGCCTTCCTCAACGATATCGATGACTGTTGGTTCTGCATCTTGCTCATCTTGAGTTGAATTCGACATTAGGAGTATTAATGATTGACAGAAATTATCTTGTATATAACTATCTTGTATGATAACTAAATGTCGGGCAATGCCTTGCTGCCTTCCGATCGACTTTACGGTCATCCGGCATGCTTGCGCAACCGCATCGACCCCACCGCATCAAGAGAGGAGAATGTCCATGCTGAAGGTTTCCGTATCTACCGCCGTCGTGCTTGCAGCCGTCGTATCGAGTACCACCCTGAACGCGAATGCACAGGAATTGGTTATCGCCACCTTCGGTGGTTCGTTTGCCGACGACACCCAGCTATGCCACGTTACCCTGTTCGAGCAGGCGACCGGGGCGAAGGCGATTCTCACCCTCGGCAGTTCCGTGCAGCATGCCGCCAGACTCCGAGCGACGCAAGGCCAACCCGATGTGGATGTGGTCTACATGGATGATTCCGTGGCCGTGCAGGCCAAGGCCGAAAACCTGTTGGAGAAGCTGCCTTTCGATCAGCTCGACAACTATCCTGATATTGCACCGCAGGCCTTCGATCCCGACGGACACTTCGTCAATTTCATGACTGCGGGTACGGTTATCGCGTACCATCCCGATCTGGTCGCTGAAATACCCGATTCCTGGGAGGATCTGTTCGATCCCCGGTACCATGGCCGGCTTGCTCTTGGCGATATTACCGGTACCTCAGGCCTGCATTTCCTGCTCGCGGTCAATCGCATGAGAGGCGGTACTCTCGATGACCTTGACCCGGGCTTCGCGGCCCTCCAGGAACTGGCGCCGCATAGCCTGATGTTCTACACCCAGGCGGATCAGATAGTGGCGCTGTTCGAAAGGGGTGAAATCGCCATGGCTCCATGGTATCCCGATCGCGCCGGCTCGGCTGCCGACAGTGGGGTGCCCGTGGCAGTAGCCTACCCGAAAGAGGGCGCTGTAGGCATCCGCCCCACCATTTCCGTGGCTAGAGGTGCGCAGAATTTGGAACTGGCTCTTCAGTTCATCGACGTGGTGTTATCACCCGAAGGCCAGAATTGTTTTGCGGAACGCAAGTATGCCGGTCCCGTGAATATCACCGTGGAGTTGAGCGACAAGGTGCGTTCCATTGTGCCCTTCGGCGAGGATTTCGAGCGCATGTGGTATCCAGACAACGATATCGTTGCGGCCAAGCGGGCCGAATGGACTGATCGCTGGCAACGCGAGATCACCCGCTGAGCCCGGGTCGGATTCGGGATCAGGGGGCTGCGTGTCCATTCTTGGCCTAGTCGGGATCGGAAAGCAGTTCGGAACATTCACCGCCGTAGCGGATGTCAGCCTGCACGTTGCTCAGGGTGAATTCATCTCCCTGCTCGGCCCGAGTGGCTGTGGAAAAAGCACGATTCTGCGCATGATCGCCGGGCTTCTGGAACCGGACTACGGGCATATTCATCTGGGCGATCGGGACATCACTCATGTGCCCGCACATCGTCGGGGAATCGGTCTGGTCTTCCAATCCTACGCACTGTTTCCCCACATGAGCGTGTTCGAGAACATCGCTTTCGGTCTGCGCATGCGTAGGGTACGAGAAACCGAGCTGCGTCGCCGGGTGGACGCAGCTCTGAGCTTGGTTCGTCTCACCGGACTCGCGGCACGCTATCCACGCCAGTTGAGTGGAGGCCAGCAGCAGCGGGTGGCGCTGGCCCGTGCCCTGGCACCCGAACCGCCGCTGCTCCTGCTTGACGAGCCGCTCAGCAATCTGGATGCCAAGCTGCGCGCGGACATGCAGGTAGAACTGAAACGCATCCAGCGTGACCTGGGCATTACCACCGTGTTCGTCACCCATGATCAGTCCGAAGCCCTTACCCTTTCCGACCGGGTATGCATCCTTGATCAGGGACGGGCGCGACAGATCGGCCCCCCCGAATCGCTCTACTTCCGGCCGGCAAACATTTTCGTCGCCAATTTTCTGGGGCGCTCGAACCGGTTCGCTGGTCGCATCGCTGCGATGGGTGAGGGCGGTGTCCGAGTACACCTCGAGAATGGTCTCGAGATCGCTGCGCCACCGATCGATCTGGCGACCGATACGCTGGTGCAGGTGGTTTTGCGCCAGGAAAACCTCCAGCTGACCGAGCCGGCCGCGGCCCAGGGTCCGAATGCCTGTGTCGGTCGGATCGGTATGCGGGCTTTTGCCGGGGCAACCACCCAGTACCTGGTCGAACTCGATAACGGTGGCGAGTTGATGGTCGATCTCCCTACCCGTTCTGCGCATGGCCCGACCGCTCCGGGAGAGTCGGTAGGGGTGCGTTGGGCGCGCGATTCGGTGATCGTGTTGCCCATGCAGGAATAGGCACGGTGCGCCTGTTGCGACGTTGGTTGGATCATAGCGGTCTCGGGCTGATTTCCCCTTTGTTGCTGCTCTTGCTCGCGGTGTTCGTCGCGCCGGTGGTGCTGATGTTCCCCATCAGTCTGCGTCCCTATACTCCCGGCGTGGGCATCGGTGATGGCTGGACCCTGGAGCACTACGGCAGAATCCTCGGCGATCCGTTCTACCTGAACATCATCGCCCGTACGGTCGGTCTGGGATTTATCGTCACCCTGCTTACCTTGATTAGCGGTTATCCGCTGGCTTATTTCATGGGG
>CAYMHN010000436.1:0-3626 GCA_964390235.1 uncultured Candidatus Competibacteraceae bacterium | reverse complement strand
GCCGCAGCGATGACCAGCTATTAAGTTAAATCCTCGAATGCGCAGCTACGCAGCTATGTTCGGCAGCGGTTGCGGCATGCTCTCATGCGCTTGACACGGGCGCAGTTGCGAGGGCAGTCTCCTCATATCGTCCCGCTGCGGCGCGGTGCCCCCGGCCAGGACGAAACTCCAAGAACTGACCGGGCTAGCTCCCCGAAGCGAGGCCACAACAGCAACCAGTGCAGGCAGGCGAAGCATTCGCTGCTGTGTGTTTGCCTGCGTGTAATTCGTCCTCGAGATTCAACGGCCATGCGGCGACTTGCCGCCAGGCGGTCCAAACCAGGTGAGGGAGATCAGGTGATAAAAAACTCATTGCGCTCTGCCGTAATTGGCATTGCACTCGCACTGTCATTCGGATTACCTGCTGCAAGTGCGCAGGATTCGATCCCATTAACCGAACACATCGAAACCCACGAGGTCTGGTTCGTCGAACTGGAAGGCGCTCCCACTGCGGATGGCAGGCGTCGGAATGATGTGCGGGCTGAACAGGCTGCATTCCGCCGCGCAGCGGCCCAGGCTGGCATTGAATTGACTGAGCGGCGCTCGTTCGAAGTGCTGTTCAATGGTTTTTCGGTGCGGGCGACGCCCGCGGAACGCGCATTGCTGTCGACCCTGCCGGGCGTCAGGAACGTGTGGCCGGTCGAGGTGATCGATGCGCCGCAACCGCCGACAGACGGTGCTTCGTTGCCGGATCTGGCCACCGCCATCGAGATGACGCGTGCCGACTTCGTCCACGATGAACTCGGCTACACCGGCACCGGCGTGCGCGTCGCCGTGATGGATACGGGCATCGATTACGACCACGCCGACCTCGGCGGGGACGGCATCGCGCGGTCCAACAGCGACCAGTTTCCGAACTCACGCGTCGTGGCCGGCTGGGATTTCGTCGGTGACGATTACACTGGCCCCGGGGACACCCCAATGCCCGATCCGTTTCCGGATGATTGCCAGGGTCACGGTACCCATGTCGCTGGCATCGTCGGCGCGAACGGCACCGTCGTGGGGGTCGCGCCGGATGTCCAACTTGGTGCCTACCGCGTCTTCGGATGCGACGGGAGCACCGAAGCGGACATCATGCTGGCTGCCATGGAACGCGCACTCGCCGACGGCATGCATGTCCTCAACATGAGCATCGGATCGCGCACTCAGTGGCCACAGTACCCGACGGGCGCCGCCGCTACCCGCCTGCAGAACCTGGGCATGGTCGTGGTCGCTTCGATCGGCAACAATGGTCCCGGCGGCGGTCAGCCGGACGGCCCCTACGCGGCCGGTGCGCCGGGCGTCGGGCACGATGTGATCGGCGTTGCCTCCTATGACAACGTCATCGCCGCGGCGCCGGCATTTACCATCAATCCCGGCGAGCACCTCATTGCCTTCACCCGCGGTTCCGGGGTGCCAACCACGCCGACCAGCGGTACGCTGTCGCTGGCACAGACGGACGTTGCCGGCGCGGCCGACGATGGCTGCGAGGCCGAGCATTACGACGGTTTCCCTTCCGGCCATGCTGCGCTCGTTCGCCGCGGCACCTGTTTCTTCTATTACAAGGCGATCAACGCCGAGAACGCGGGCGCGCCCGCGGTGGTGCTCTACAACAATCAGCCAGGCCTGCTGACCCCCAATGTTGCGCCGGAATTCGCCGGACAGCCACCGGTGACCATTCCGGTGGTCATGGTGACCCAGACCGACGGCGACATGATCGTCAGCCTGGTTGAGGAGGGCCCCACGACGCTGACCTGGGGCACCCAGACGGTGAACTCGCCGGTGCCCACGGGCGGGCTGATCTCGGGCTTCAGTTCCTTCGGTATGGCTGCCGACTTGACGCTCAAGCCGGATATCGGCGCGCCGGGTGGCTCGATCTACTCGACGATTCCGCTCGAGAATGGCGGTCACGGTTCGAACAGCGGCACCTCCATGTCGGCGCCGCATGTGGCCGGCGCGGTAGCATTGCTGCGGCAGGCGGAACCGAATCTGCCGGCCAGCGCGGTGCGCGCCAGGTTGCAGAATTCCGCCAAGCCCAGCCTGCTTAGTGTGGCGCCCGGAAGTGGTCTCCCAGAGGTGGTTCATCGGCAGGGTGCCGGCATGCTTGACATCGCGGATGCGATCACCGCCGAGGTCAGTGTCACGCCGGGCAAGCTGTCACTCGGCGAAAGCGAAGCGGGTCCGCAGACGCGAAGCCTGACCGTCCAAAATCGCGGCAGCTCCGCGGTCACGCTGGACCTGTCCAACGTCAACGCCGTGTCGACCGGTCCGAAGAACCCGGCCAGCTTCCATACGGTTAGCTATTTCGGCGGCAGTGCCGGCGCGGTGTTCAGCTCTGACAGTGTGACCGTACCTGCCGGGCAATCGGCGACCGTCGACGTCACGATCACAGCGCCCGCCGGTCCCATCCAGGGCCAGTACGGCGGCTTTATCGTGCTGACAGATGAGGCCAACGCGCGCACCTACCGCGTGCCCTATGCCGGTTTCATCGGCGACTACCAGACCGTTCAGGTGCTTACTGATCCGGGCTTCCAATTCGGCAATCCGATCCTGCGCCCGGTGCTTGGGTTCGGTCCGAACGAGCCCATGACCTTCAATCCTGATGAGGGTGAAGTCGCCTGGTTGCTCATCCATCGCAGCCACCAGCTGCGTTACTGGGAGTTCCGCGTTCTGCATGCGGATTCGATGCAGCCGATCCATCCGGTCTTTGCGAACTTCCTGCAGGACGAGTTCGTCGGCCGCAATATCACGGCAGGATCGTTCACCGGCTTCGCGTGGGATGGCACCCGCATCCACAGCGCCGGCAATTCGAACGTACGCCACGCCGTGCCGAACGGGGACTATGTCATCCAGGTGCGCATACTGAAGGCGCTGGGCGATCCAAATAACCCGGAGCATTGGGAAATCTGGGATTCGCCCGTGGTGACGATCGAGCGGACCGAGAGCGGGCCGGGAAGAGGCCCGGTCGTGCCTCCGCGCGGTCGCTAGACAGCCAGTTACTGGCTATTGAGGGGGCCGGCAGCTTGGCTGCCGGCCCCTTCTCTTTGGCGGGCTATAATTCGTGGCCTTGCAGCTTTGGCGCCAGCCTCGGAGAATCGCGGCTTCAGCGCCGATCTACCGGAGAGGTGGCAGAGCGGTCGAATGCACCGGTCTTGAAAACCGGCAAGGTGGCGACACCTTCGAGGGTTCGAATCCCTCCCTCTCCGCCAAATTCAACTACTTTCCTTTACCGGGGATTCGAACCCTCGAAGCAATACAGCGCGGGTTCGACCCGAAGCCGGCGACAGCCGGCGCAGAGGTCGAGCCGCCGCAGGCGGACGACAATCCCTCCCTCTCCGCCAAATTCAACTTCCTTCCTTTCCCCGCCCGGTCCCGACTTCGGGACGGGGCATCCCGTTTGCGGAACGAAGCGATGGCGATGTGATTCAGCGGGACCTGGCGGTCCTTGGATTCCTTGGCACCCATACGACCTGGCCCATGGGAACGCTTCTTGCAACAAAGACTGGCTGTGCATGCATGGCCGCCTGCTGCAATACGTAAAAAGTCAGTTCCTCGAGGGAGGGTTATATGATTCGCTCAAGCACCCCACTTGGCCGCGCGCTGTCGGC
>CAYMHN010000435.1:0-3628 GCA_964390235.1 uncultured Candidatus Competibacteraceae bacterium | reverse complement strand
GAGACCTTCATCGACCTCTACTACACCTATCTGAACCTGCCGGTGATCGGTCGCAACCTGCTCGGCGACCGCCAGTACGAGTGGCTGATGGGCGAACTGGGAGACGGCGAGCACGCCATCGCCATCCTGGCCAACGGCCGCTATTCCTTCAAGGGCTCCGGCTATGTGCGCGGCGGCATCTTCGACCGCATCGAGGTGCAGCAGGCCAATCAGGGGATCAGTTTCCGCGACCTGGACCATCACCGGCTCAGCGATGTGTACGCCGGGGGCATGCCGCGCTTCCACGAGATGGGTATCTTCATCATCCGTGACCAGTACGATTTCGATCCCGCTCAGGACTGGCAGCTGGAACTGCTGGTACGGCGCCAGACCGGCCCGCTGGACAGCGCCTTCGTCGGTTTCGGTGGCGATTACGCCATGCCCGCCGACTATCTGGAACCGGTGGCGGTCGATGCCCCGGCGCCTGTCATCGGGTTCGACGAGCCCGAGTACGAACCGATCTGGATCATGGTCTGGCGGGACCGCGTGTTCCACATCACGGTGCTGGGCATCAGCCTGTTCCTGCTGACCGCCATTCTGGTGTTCCAGGACTGGCTGGTGCGCCGGCCCCGGCTGCTGGCGCGGCTGCGCCTCGGTTTTCTGCTCTACACCGTGATGTTCATCGGCTGGTATGCGCTGGCCCAGCTGTCGGTGGTCAATGTGCTGACCTTCACCAACGCGCTGTTTCACGATTTCCAGTGGGGCACGTTTCTGATCGACCCGATGATGTTCATCCTGTGGAGCTTCGTCGCCATGACCCTGCTGCTCTGGGGACGTGGCGTGTACTGCGGCTGGCTGTGCCCCTTCGGCGCGATCCAGGAACTGGTCAACAAAGCGTCGCGCCGACTCAAGGTCCCGCAGTTCGAACTGCCGTTCGTGGTGCACGAGCGGCTGTGGGCGCTGAAATACCTGATCCTGCTGGTGCTGTTCGGCCTCTCCCTGCAATCCCTGGCCGACGCCGAGATCGCCGCCGAGGTGGAGCCGTTCAAGACCGCCATCACCCTGAAGTTCCAGCGCGAGTGGGGGTTCGTGCTGTATGCCGGTGGACTGATCGCGATATCGGCCTTCAACCACAAGTTCTACTGCCGGTATCTGTGTCCGCTGGGCGCGGCGCTGGCGATACCCGCGCGAATCCGGCTGTTCGACTGGCTCAAGCGCCACAACGAATGCGGCAAACCCTGCCAGATCTGCGCCAACGAGTGCGAGATCCAGGCCATCCACCCGACCGGCCAGATCAACCCCAACGAATGCCATTACTGCCTGGACTGCCAGGTGACCTATTTCAACGACCGCAAATGCCCACCGGTGGTGGCCAAGCGCAAGCGCCGCGAACGCGCCGTGGGCGCCCGGCAATCGGTGGAGCGGATCGAACAGACCCTGAAGACTTCGTCCGGCCTGGAGCGGATCGGGGTCCGGGTTGAACCCAAGCGGCAACGCAACGAGGAGTACGACGATGAGCGAGCATGACCAGCATGACCGACAGAAAGACCGGGACGAGACCAAGAACCGCCAGGAAGGCCTTTCCCGGCGCGGCTTTCTGGGTGCCAGCGCGGTGGTGGCCGGGGCCGCCGGGGTTTCCGCCAGCCTGCTGACCCCCCAGCGCCCGGGGATTGCGGCGGCCAGCGACGAGGCCCATGTCGGGCCGGGCGATCTGGACACCTATTATGGCTTCTGGAGCGGTGGCCATTCCGGCGAGGTGCGGGTACTCGGCATCCCGTCGATGCGCGAGCTGATGCGCATCCCGGTGTTCAACGCCGACAGCGCCACCGGCTGGGGCCAGACCAACGAGAGCAAGCGGGTGCTGGGCGACAACGGCTTCCGCAACGGCGACACCCACCACGTGCATCTGAGTTACGAGGATGGCACTTACGACGGCCGTTACGCCTGGACCAACGACAAGCTGAACACCCGGGTGGCGCGCATCCGCCTGGACATCATGAAGACCGACAAGATCACCACCATCCCCAATGTCGCGGCGATCCACGGCATCAACGCCCAGCGCATGCCCAGGACCGACTACATTTTGGCCAGCGGCGAGATGATCGTGCCGCTGCCCAACGACGGCCGCCACCTGGACGAGCCCGAGGAACACTGGACCCTGCTGTCGGCCCTGGACGCCGAGACCATGGAAGTCAAATGGCAGCTCTGGGTGGACGGCAATATGGACAATCTGGTGACCGATTATACCGGCGACTACGCCGGCGCCAGCTGCTACAATTCGACCCACGGCATGACCCTGGCGGAAAAGATGGGGCCGGAGCGCGACTGGGCGGTGTTCTTCAATATCCCGGCGATCGAGCGGGCCGTGGCCGAGGGCCGCGCCACGACCATCGGCGATTCCCCGGTACCGGTGGTGGATGGGCGCGGGGCCGCCGAGGGCGGCAGCGAGTTCACCCTGTACGTGCCGATCCCGCGCAGCCCGCACGGCATCAACGCCACCCCGGACGGCAAGTACGTGGTCGTGTCCGGCAAGCTCTCGCCCACCGTCACCATCCTCGAGTGGTCGCTGATCGCCGACTGGTTCGCCGGCAATCTGCAAGACCCGCGCGATACCGTGGTATCCGAACCGGAAGTCGGCCTGGGGCCGCTGCATACCACCTTCGACGGGCGCGGCAACGCCTATACCAGCCTGTTCGTCGACAGCCAGGTAGTCAAGTGGAACATCGACGACGCGATTCGCGCCTACCAGGGCGAGGATGTCAATTACATCCGCCAGAAGCTGGACGTCCACTATCAGATCGGCCACATCATGGCCAGCATGTGCGAGACCAAGGAAGCCGACGGCCGCTGGCTGACCGCCCTGTGCAAGTTCTCCAAGGACCGCTTCCTGCCAGTCGGTCCGCTGCATCCGGAAAATGACCAGCTGGTCGATATCTCCGGCGAGGAGATGGTGCTGGTCCACGACGGCCCGACCTATCCCGAGCCGCACGACTCCCTGATCGTGCGCCGCGACATCGTCAGGCCGGCCCGGGTGTGGAACCGCGACGATCCGTTCTTCGCCGAGACCGTGGCCATGGCCGAGCGCGACGGGGTCAATCTGACCGCCGAAAACAAGGTGATTCGCGACGGCAACAAGGTGCGGGTTTACATGATCTCCATCGCCCCCACCTTCGGACTGGAAAGCTTCCGGGTCAAGCAGGGCGACGAGGTCACCGTGGTGGTGACCAATCTGGACATGATCGAGGACGTCAGCCACGGCTTCGCCCTGATCAACCACGGCGTCAACTTCGAGATCAGCCCGCAGCAGACCGCCTCGGCGACCTTCATCGCCGACCAGCCGGGGGTGCACTGGTACTACTGCTCCTGGTTCTGCCACGCCCTGCACATGGAAATGGCCGGACGGATGCTGGTGGAACCGGCGTAGACCATGGGCGGACGCGAATCGCACTGGGAGCCCTGGCTGGCGCTGGCGATCTGCCTGCTGCTGCTGTTCACCGTGCGCGACGCGGTGCAGGCGGAGCCGATCGAGATCACCCCGGCCAGGCCGCTGCAGCAGGCGAGATCCCCGGACGGGCAGGACCCGGCTGTTGGAATGCAGACCGGGGCACTCCCGGCACAGGCTCCATCCTGGCACAAACCGGTACAACAC
>CAYMHN010000434.1:0-3644 GCA_964390235.1 uncultured Candidatus Competibacteraceae bacterium | reverse complement strand
GGGTGGGCGCATGGCGGGGTCGGTACAGCAGGCCATCGACCTGGCGGTCGCGGGTGCTGTCGTGCAGGGCCTGTGACCAGGCTCGGGTTCGATGATAAACAGCCGCCGGTGAGCCGATCAGATCCTGGTAGTTCACGCCGAGAGCTTTCAGGCCGCTTGCGTACAGATTCACCAGTCGTAGCGCCCGCAGGGGCTTGAGAGTCGAGCGTGCCGCTGCCGCGATGCGCGGATGGGTGATAACCGCGCCGGTGTCCGCGGCTTCACGGAACACCGTTTCCGCCAGCGCGGCCGTGAAGTCGGAAGCTCCATACAGCGTCGGCACCGGCTGGCCGTCGCCGTCATGCAGGGGATCGAAGCGGCCACCATAGCCTTTTCCGGGGTTGAACCGGGTCGGCCCGAACTGCACGGAGTGAACCCGGACGATGATCTCGCCCTGTGACCAAGTGGTGATTCGAGGCTGCAATCGCTCCGGCGGACAGGGCGGTCCGCTAGAAGGCATCCGCGATCTCGCGCCGAACAGCCTCGATGATCCGTTCCGGCGCCTCTCGCAAGAGGTCGAGTGGCCTGTCGCCGTCGAGGAATCCGTTCGGTGCCGTCAGCCAGAGCGCCAGCCCCCAGCCGCGCAGTCCTTCGGCTGCTTGCAACAATTCGCGCATGATTGGCAGAGGCCGGCCCTCGGCATCGAACTGAAACGCCGGATAGCGGTATTCGTCGCCGATCCTGATCGCAAAGATTCGGTTGTCGGTTCGCAGCCGATTCGCCGACGCATGCGGGTTCTTGGCCGTCGAACCGACGAGTTCATGCACCTCGATGGCGGACAGTACGGCGAATTCGTCAAGAAACGCCTGGCGGGCCGCCTGATTGCGTCTGGCCTGCTCGATCAGCGCCGCCTGGTCGTGGGTCGGCAAGTCCAGTGGAGCAGCCTCGACCAGCCGGCGCAAGGTTTCGGCCTCTCTCGTCGCGGCCCGAGTATTGATCAGTTCAACCACCTGCCGGACCGTCTCCAGAACCTCGCGCTGTCGGGCATGCACGGTGAACTGCACACCCGAACCCTTGTGGCGTACCGGTCCGAGTTCGAAGAAGTTCGTTGCCTTTTTGGGCCCTTGAGGAGCGTCCTGGTTTTCGTGTTCGGGCATCCGGTTCATGGATGAGAATACCTCGAATTTGATTGGCATCATTATACTCATCCTTTCAGACAAGGGGATGTTATTGCCCAGGGCGAGGTGGCGGCCTAATACAACGTTCTCGATGTCATCAAAGTCCAGTAGGGTGGGCACTTGTTGCCCACGCGGATGCCGAATCGGGCCGGCGTGGGCATGGCTTCGCCTTTGCACACCCTTCTGCAAACTCTCTACCCGGCCGTAGGGTGCGCACTGCGCACCATCGGTATGCGATGCGCGTTGCACGCCAAAGGTCGGCGGCAACATTCATTTACTGCTATTCCCCGGAACGATGTGCTTCCATGTAGGCCCGCAGCAGGGCGTTGATGCGCGACTGGTACCCCTTGCCCCGGGCCTTGAACCAGTCCAGCACCTCGGCATCGATGCGCAGCGTGACCTGCCGCTTGCGTGGCACGGGCTCGAGGCCCTTGCGCAGGACGGCACGGGCGAACTGCTCGGGCGTGGGTTCGGGGATGTCGGCGGTGTCGAGGTCTTCGTCGCGCAGGGTGGCGAGACGCTCCCAGTCAGTCCGGGAGACTTGCGAAGAATTCCGCCGCTGTTTTCTTGCTGGCTTTGCGGGCATGGATGAGTCGGATCGTGTCATCGGTTTCGGTGTGGGCTACGAGTATGACGATACGGAATGTCTACCCAAATTGCCTGTTGCTCGATGAGCATCAGGAACTCACCCACATCGGCCGGGGCGAAGCTGAACTTCGGGCGCGCAAGTACGTTGGTGTATTCGGCCATTATCGCACTGCACACCACGGGCGTGAGCCGCTGCGCCTCTATGGCGCGCACCACCAGGTCCGGCAGGCTGCCCGGGCGTAGCAGGGCGGAAACGACGATGTTGGTGTCAATGATCGCCCGCATCCTGCAAATCACTCGTGGCGGTCATCGTCCTGGCGCAACGCACTGCGTCGATCTCGGCCTGGATGTCCTCGTCCGTCAGCTGGTCGGCACCGCTCGCCCGGGCTTGCTCCTGCAAGCGCCTCACCACTGCACCGAATCTTGCCGCACGGTGGGCACGTAGTGCGGCTTCCACCTCCGAGGGTTCGGTTGCAGCAGCAGCGCAAACGGCTTGCCGTTGCGGGTAACGACAAATTCTTCGCCGGCCTCGATACGCTGCCAGATTTCGCGGGATTTTTCGCGCAGTTCGCGAACCGTTACGTAGTCCATCATGGCCTCCTTAAGGACACAATTGCGTACACCATCATATCTCAATTAACGTCCCAAGCCAGGTGCCACTGAGTGCGTACAGACCCTCGTCCCCGGGCAGAAGATGGCTGGTCTGTGCCCATCTCCAGCCCCCACGAGCATGCACCGACCACGAGCGCCATGCTGCCGGCCACGACCGGTAGGGTGCCGGTACAGGCGGCCGGGGGATGTTATGATGACGAAAATGGATCATTATGCGATCGCGAAAAATGGCGGCCGGCATTCCGGTTGGCTCAAGGCGGTGGTCATGAACATGGGGTCGCGACAGATCAGAAAATCCATCGCGTCGTTGGACGATCAGATCAGGCAGCATGAAGCCTGGATCGCAAACCCGACATTGAAACCGGGTGTTGCGGGCAAGTCCGAGCGCGAGATCAGCGCGCTTCGGGATAGAAAATGGCCCTCCGATATCGAACGTCATAGGCAGCAAAAGGCAATTCTCGAAGGCAGGTTGAAGGAGTTGGAACAATGAGCGAGACTTCCCGAGCAATTCTTGAAGAGGCCATGTACGTGGCCATTGATGCAGGCCGCGAGAGCGCGGCGCGTGCCGCAGGCGGGGATGTTTTTGCCCAGGGTGAGGTGGCGGCCTACTACAACGTTCTCGATGTCATCAAAGAGCAGGCCGCGCTGGCCGGTGTCGAGTTTTCAGACCCGGCGTTGACGGCGTTCGATCCCGATGAGCTGCTCCGGCCGCAGCGACAGACCGCTTGACACGACAACGCACACACTACTGCCGCGCCAGCCGGCCCATGTCCGGCCGCTGCGGATGCAGGGAACGACAGGGGTTGATGTCCAGTCCGCCGCGGCGCAGAAACTTGGTCGTCACCGTCAGGCGATCGAAGTCCCCGAGCGCCAGGAGATCCAGGAAGATCCGCTCCACGCAGGATTCGTGGAACCCCTGGTGGGTGCGGAACGAGCACAGATAACGCAGCAGGGCGGCGTGATCCAGCGTCGGGCCGGCGTAGTCGATGAACACCGAACCCCAGTCGGGCTGCCCCGTGACCGGGCAGTTCGAGCGCAGCAGGTGGCTGTACAGCGACTCTTGCCGATAGTCCACCGCATCGGCGCGTAGCAGTCCGGGGTCGAGTGCGTAGCGGTCCACGGCGATGTCCTGCTCGTCCAGCAGCACGCTGCCTGCGGCTGGCGGACCCGCGAACCCGGCGGCATCGACGGGCAGCAAGGTCACCTCGACCGGGGCGCCGCTGACCCGGCTCAGGTCGGCGGCCAGGCGCTCGCGCAGTTCGTCACTGCCGGCCAGGCGGGTCATGC
>CAYMHN010000433.1:0-3656 GCA_964390235.1 uncultured Candidatus Competibacteraceae bacterium | reverse complement strand
AGTTCCGGAAGGGCCGAGGATTCTCCCCCCGGGCCGTCGGCCTTGTCCAGGCAAGGCTCATTCTGCGGCCGGTTTGACAAATCTCAAGGCGGGCCGGCGAGGCGGTTACCAGACTTGTCGCAGGTCCGGAATGGCGGACTCCAGAACTGGAGGCGAAACTCATGTACGACACCAAGCGACTCTGGTGGACGCTGGCACTGATTCTGCTGGTGTCCTTTGCAATCCTCGGCTTCATGGGCACGGAAATCTACCGGACGATGCCGCCGGTGCCTGAAGCCTATGTCACCGACGGCGGCGAAGTCGTCTACACGCGCGAAGACATCGAGTTTGGCCGACAGGTATGGCAGTCGACTGGCGGTCACCAACAGGGTTCCATCTGGGGCCACGGCGCCTACGTGGCGCCTGACTGGAGCGCGGACTGGCTGCACCGGGAAGCGATGGCCCTGCTCGAAATCTGGGCGAGGCGCGACTTCGGGGCCTCTCTGGAGGAGCTGACCGAAGACCGGCGTGCGATGCTCGAGCAACGCCTGCGCCGGGAAATGCGAACGAACCGCTGGGACCCGCAGTCCGATCGAGTCACCGTCTCTGCAGAGCGTGCCGAGGCGATCCGCACGGTTGCGGCCCACTATGACGCGCTTTTCGGTAACGATCCCGAGCTCGACGAGCTGCGGGCCGCCTACGCGATGATGCAGTTCCCGGTGCCCGATGCCGAACGCCGCCAGTGGCTCGGGGCTTTCGTGTTCTGGTCATCGTGGGCGGCCGGCACCAACCGGCCCGGCGATGACATCACCTATACCAACAACTGGCCGCACGAAACACTGATCGGCAATACGCCGACCGGCGCGGCTTTCATGTGGACGATCATCAGCATCCTGATCCTGCTGGCGGGCGTCGGCGCACTCGGCTGGCATTACGCGGTCATCCACGGTCGCGTGCCGCCACCCGAGGTTCCCTCCATCGATCCCCTCCACAATCTCAAGCCGACGCCCTCGATGCGTGCCACCGCCAAGTACTTCTGGGTGGTGACCGCGCTGTTCGGCCTGCAGGTCGCGCTCGGCGGCATCACCGCCCACTACGCCGTCGAGGGCCAGGGCTTCTATGGCATCAATACCTCGGAGGTCCTGCCCTATGTCCTCAGCCGTACCTGGCACACCCAGCTCGCGGTGCTGTGGATCGCGACGGCGTGGCTTGCCACCGGCCTTTACATCGCGCCGGCGATCTCCGGCCATGAACCCAGGTTCCAGCGCCTCGGCGTGAACTTCCTGTTCAGCTGCTTGCTGGTGATCGTCGCCGGCTCGATGGTCGGCCAGTGGCTCGGCGTCATGCAGCAACTCGGGCTGGACATCAATTTCTGGTTCGGCCACCAGGGCTGGGAATACGTCGACCTCGGTCGTTTCTGGCAGATTTTCCTGTTCATTGGCCTGATGCTGTGGCTGACCCTTGTCGGTCGCGCGCTGTGGCCTGCGCTGAAGATGAAGGACGAAGGCCGGCCCCTGGTCATCCTCCTGTTCCTGTCCACCATCGCGATCGGGCTGTTCTACGGCGCCGGCCTGATGTGGGGCAAGCACACGCACCTGGCGATCGTCGAGTACTGGCGCTGGTGGGTCGTACACCTCTGGGTCGAGGGCTTCTTCGAGGTGTTTGCGACCGCGGTCATCGCTTTCCTGTTCACGCGCCTGGGCCTGGTCCGCACCACGAGTGCGGTGACAGCCGTGCTGTTCGCGACCATCGTGTTCCTGACCGGCGGTGTGCTCGGCACATTCCATCACCTCTACTTCACCGGCACACCCACGGGGGTGCTGGCCATCGGTGCCGCCTTCTCGGCGCTGGAAGTCGTGCCGCTGGTACTGATCGGCTTCGAGGCCTACGAGAACTGGCGCGCGGCCCAGCACCGCGGCTGGGTCGCGATCTACAAGTGGCCGATCATGTTCTTCGTCAGCGTCGCTTTCTGGAACCTGGTCGGCGCCGGCCTGCTGGGCTTTTTGATCAATCCGCCGCTGGCGCTGTACTACATGCAGGGCCTGAACACGACGCCGCTGCACGGTCATACGGCGCTGTTCGGCGTCTACGGCATGCTCGGCATCGGCCTGATGCTGTTCTGCCTGCGCGGCCTGAGCTACCGGCAGGCCTGGGACGAGCGGCCGCTCAAGATCGCCTTCTGGTCGCTGAACCTCGGCCTCGCCGCCATGGCCGTGTTCAGCCTGCTGCCGCTGGGGCTGATGCAGGTCTGGGCCAGCGTCACAGAGGGCTTCTGGTATGCCCGCTCGGCCGAATTCCTGCAGCAGCCGCTGATGCAGACGCTGGTCTGGATGCGCGTCCCGGGCGACGTGCTGTTCAGTGTCGGCGTGGCTGCACTGGCCTGGTTCGTATTGCGCCGGTACGTCGGACCGCGACAGACTGTCGCGACGAGGGAGGGCTCCACCGCTGCGGCCGCCGCCGACTGAGCCGACTGGCACCCCGCCGCCGCCGGCTGGCGGCGGCGGGGGATCCTTCCGGGCCAGGAGAGTCTCTTGCAAGATACAAGCCCCGCCCTGCAGCAACGCTGGCGAATCCTCAGCGCTGCACCCCACCGGCTGTTCTTTGCCACCGGCCTGAGCTGGCTGCTGCTGCACTCGGGCTGGTGGACGGCGATGCTGGCGGCTCGCGCGGCATACATCGGCGGCTTCGAACCCGTACGTCCCGCCCTGATCGCCCACGGCGCGACCATGCTGTACCTGATATTTGCGCCGTTCATGTTCGGTTTCCTGCTGACGGTGTTCCCGCGCTGGATGCCGGCACCGCAGGTGGGCCGGGGCTGGATACTCGCCGCGTTTGCATTCTTCAATATCGGCAACCTGGTCGTGCTCGGCGGGCTGTGGAGTTCGCCGTCGCTGCTGGCAACAGGCTGGCTGCTGGCCGCCTCGGCTTCCGCCATCCTGCTCGCTTCGCTGCTCGCGAGCCTGTTGAGGGCCGCGACCCGTGCGGTCCATGGCATCACGGTGGTGGCGGGGCTGGCGGCTGGGCTGTTCGGCATGCTGCTGGTAGCGCGCGGACTGCTGAGCGGAGATTTCTCCGCTTGGCCGCTGGCGCGCGGCACCGGATTGTGGGGTTTCCTGCTGGTGGTCTATTTCAGTGTCTGCCACCGCATGGTCCCGTTCTTCAGCTCCAGGGTCGTCCCCGGTTACCGGAGCTGGCGGCCGGACTGGGTCCTGTACCTGTTTGCCGCGCTTGCGATCGCGCGCGCCGGCCTGGAAACGGTTCCGCGGTGGGGCTGGCTTGCGACGATCCCGATGGCCGCGCTGGGAGTCACTTGCGCCTTGCGCTGGCGTCCTGGCGACTATCGCGGCGTGCGATTGCTGCAAGTACTGCATATCGCCATCGCCTGGCTCGCCCTTGGCCTGCTGCTGGCTGCAGCGGCCGACCTGGCGGCCTTCGCCGGCCAACCCGGCATGCTCGGCCGTGCGCCGCTGCACGCCATCACGATGGGCTTTCTCGGCGGCATGCTGATGGCGATGGTAACCCGCGTGACGCTGGGGCACGCAGGCCGCGAGCTGGCCATGGATGAGCTGAACTGGCGGTTGTTCCTGGCCGTGCAAGCGGCAGCGATCGTTCGCCTGGTCGCGGAGTTCGTTTCCTCCGCGGCGCCCTGGTTTAATCTCGCCGCGGCGGCGCTCTGG
>CAYMHN010000432.1:0-3656 GCA_964390235.1 uncultured Candidatus Competibacteraceae bacterium | reverse complement strand
AAGAACATCACCCTGGTCGGCGGCAACGGCGACGGCCAGACCTGCAAGGTCGCCAACCAGATCATCGTCGCGCTTAACATTCAGGCGGTCGGCGAGGCGCTGCTGTTCGCCTCCAAGGCGGGGGCCGATCCGGCCAAGGTACGCCAGGCGCTGATGGGTGGCTTCGCCAGCTCCAAGATCCTGGAAGTGCACGGCGAGCGCATGGTCAAGCGCACCTTCGATCCGGGTTTCCGCATCGAGCTGCATCAGAAGGATCTGAATCTTGCCCTGCAAGGCGCACGGGAACTGGGTCTGAGCCTGCCCAACACCGCCATCGCCCAGCAGCTGTTCAGCGCTTGCGTGGCCAATGGCGGTGCGGCCTGGGATCACTCGGCGCTGGTGCGGGCCCTGGAGATCATGGCCAATCACGAGATCGGCGGTTGAGCCGGCGCGGCTATACATAAGCAACCACCGGGGAGGAGTGCGGAGCCATGCACGGGAGGAGTGAGGAGACCCCATGAACCATCTGAAAATCACGGCTGGTCGGTTGGTGTTCACGGCCCGGCTGGAACTGGCGGCGGCGCCACAGACCTGCGCCGCCTTTGTCAAGCTGCTGCCGTTTCGCAACCAGGTCATCCATTCGCGCTGGAGCGGCGAGGCGGTCTGGATACCGCTGGGTGACTTCGCTACCGGGGTCGGTTTCGAGAACCATACCAGCCACCCCTCGCGCGGCGACATCCTGCTGTATCCAGGTGGTTTCAGCGAGACCGAGATCCTGTTCACCTACGGTAGCGCCTGTTTCGCCAGCAAGATGGGCCAACTGGCCGGCAATCACTTCCTGACCGTGGTCGAGGGTGGCGAGCACCTGGCCGAACTGGGCCGCACGGTGCTCTGGCAGGGTGCCCGGGACATCGTGTTCGAGGCGCTGTAAGACACTGTATCATTTCGAGGATCGACAACTATGTCTGCCAACGAACTACTGCGTCAGCTGTTCGACGCCGCGGTGGCCGCCGCCCAGCCGTCACTGGCCCTACCGCCGCAACTGCCCGAGCCGCCCAAGGGCCGTACCCTGGTGATCGGCGCCGGCAAGGCCTCGGCGGCCATGGCCAAGGCCCTGGAGGACCATTGGCCGGGACCGCTGGACGGTCTGGTGGTCACCCGCTACGACTACGGCGTGGATTGCCAGCGCATCGAGATCATCGAGGCCGCCCACCCGGTGCCGGACGCCGCCGGCGAACAGGCCGCCCGGCGGATACTGGAACAAGTACAAGGCTTGAGCGCCGACGATCTGGTCATCTGCCTGATCTCCGGCGGTGGCTCCTCGCTGCTCAGTCTACCGGCGCCGGGCCTCACACTGGACGACAAGCAGGCGGTCAACAAGGCGCTGCTCAAGAGCGGGGCCACCATCAGCGAGATGAACTGCGTGCGCAAGCACCTGTCGGCGATCAAGGGTGGCCGGCTGGCCGCGGCCTGCGCGCCGGCGCGGGTGGTGTCGCTGCTGATCTCGGATGTGCCAGGGGATGATCCTGCGGCCATCGCCTCCGGTCCCACGGTGCCTGATCCGACCACCTTCGAGGAGGCTCGGGCCATCGTGCGCAAATACGCCATAGCCTTGCCGGAAGCGGTGCGCACCCACCTGGAACGGGCCGAGGACGAAACCCCCAAGCCGGATGATCCACGCCTGAGCCATTGCGAGACGCAGATCGTCGCCGCCCCGCAGCTGTCCCTGGAAGCGGCCGCCGAAGTCGCCCGCAAGGCCGGCTACACGCCGCTGATCCTGGGCGACAGCCTCGAGGGCGAGTCCCGCGACGTGGCCCTGGTCCACGCCGGCATCGCCTTGCAGGTGATCCGCCATGGCCAGCCGCTGCCGGCCCCCTGCGTATTGCTTTCGGGCGGCGAGACCACGGTCACGGTGCGCGGCAAGGGGCGCGGCGGGCGCAACGCCGAGTTCGCTCTGGCCCTGGCGCTGGCCCTGCGTGGCCAGAAGGGTATTCATGCCATCGCCTGCGATACCGACGGCATCGACGGCACCGAGGACAATGCCGGGGCCATCGTCACCCCCGACACCCTGGCCCGGGCCGAAGCCGCCGGGCTCAAGGCCGCCGATTATCTGGCCAACAACGATGGCTACAGTTTCTTCCAGGCCATCGACGATCTGGTGATCAGCGGCCCGACGCTGACCAATGTCAACGATTTTCGCGCCATCCTGATCGAGGAGAACTGACCATGCGTCGTCACCGTCATGCCAAGATCGTCGCCACCCTGGGGCCCTCCAGCAGCGATGTCCGGACCATCCGCGCCCTGGTGAAGGCCGGCGCCGATGTGTTCCGGCTCAATTTCAGCCATGGCAACCACGAGGATCACCGCCTGCGGCTGAACATCATCCGCGAGGTCGAGGCCGAACTGGGCCGGCCGGTCGGCGTGATGATGGACCTGCAAGGCCCCAAGCTGCGGGTCGGTCGCTTCGCCGAGGGGCCGGTCTACCTGAAACCCGGTGACCACTTCCGGCTCGATCTGGACGACACACCAGGCGACCGGCAGCGGGTGCGGCTGCCACATCCGGAAATCTTCGCCGCCCTGAAACCGGGCGATCATTTATTGATCAACGATGGCCGGGTGCGGCTCAAGATAGTGGATTGCGATCCGCGCCATGCCGACACCGAGGTGGTGGTCGGCGGCGAGGTGTCCGACAACAAGGGGGTCAACGTCCCCGATACCCAGTTGGCGCTGTCCGCATTGACCGACAAGGATCGCGAGGATCTGGCCTACGGGCTGGAACTCGGGGTGGACTGGGTGGCGCTGTCCTTCGTCCAGAAACCCGAGGACGTCGAGGAACTGCGTGGCCTGATCGGCGGACGGGCGGCGATCATCGTCAAGCTGGAAAAACCCGGCGCGGTCGATCGCCTGGAAGCCATCGTCGAGGCCACCGACGCGGTCATGGTGGCACGCGGTGACCTGGGCGTGGAACTGCCTCCGGAGGAGATCCCCTACCTGCAAAAGCGTATCGTCAATCTCTGCCGCGAGGCCGGCAAGCCGGTGGTGGTCGCCACCCATATGCTGGACTCCATGGTGGCGGCGCCGGTGCCCACCCGGGCGGAAGTTTCCGACGTCGCCAACGCGATCTACGACGGCGCCGACGCCGTGATGCTGTCGGCCGAGTCCGCCGCCGGCCAGTATCCGGTCGAGGCCGTGACCATGATGGATCGCATCATCGCCCGCATCGAGAGCGATCCCCACTACCGCAAGGTCATCGATGCCGAAAAGCCCGCCGCCGAACCCGACAGCGCCGATGCGGTTTGCTGCGCGCTGCGGCGCATGAGCGCCATTCTCGGCGCGGCGGTGACTATCACTTACACCGATTCCGGCTACACTTGTCTGAGGGCGGCGCGCGAGCGGCCGGAAACCCCGATTCTGGCCTTGACGCCCAGCGTGGCCACGGCTCGGCGTCTGGCCCTGTGCTGGGGCGCGCACTCGGTGCCGGTGGCACAGGTCACCAGCGTCGATGAGATGGTGGAGACCGCCCGCGCCGCCGCTTTGGGGGAAGGGTTTTGCCAAGCGGGCCAGGGTCTGGTGATCGCCGCCGGCATGCCGTTCGGTCAGGCGGGTACGACCAATCTGGTGCGGATAGCCTGGGCTTGATAGAGAGGAAATCATGAGCAAACTGCAACAACTCATCG
>CAYMHN010000431.1:0-3695 GCA_964390235.1 uncultured Candidatus Competibacteraceae bacterium | reverse complement strand
TCGGCCGTCGGCGCCGGGTGCGCCGCGGATCAGTTCCGGCAACGGACGGATGGCGGCCAGGGTGCCGGACTGGTAGGGTTCCCAGTCGCCATCAAGCTGTCGAATCCAGGAGCGCAGTTCGAGCCGGTCGAGGTGTCCGGCCATCTCGTCGAAGCGCCACAGTTCCGGCGCCAGGGGCTTGGCGCAGATCTGCTTGGCCAGGGCCACGGAATGAGTCTCCAGGGCCCGGTCGGTGTGATCCGAGCCCAGGCCCAGCCACAGCGTGTCGCCGTCGTCCAGCACCACGGGTTCGACCTCGCCGGAGGTGTTGGCGCCGACCACTTGCAGGGATTCGGCCGTGGTCAGCAGATCGGCCGCGACCCGGTAGTAGAGCGGCACGCGGGATGGGGTCGGCACGCCCAGCGCCGCCAGTTCGGCGATATGGTGATCGACCGCCGCCCGGTCGCGCCCGGTCCAGCCGGCGACCAGGGCGGTGGTGATACTGATGTCCAGGGTTCGGCCCGTGGCCTCGGTGAAACGCATGGATGCTCCTCGGGTAACAGTTGCTAGCCCGGCAGCCACAGCGCCAGCTGCGGTAGCAGGATCAGCGCGATGGCCATGACCAGCATGGTCAACACATAGGGTACGGCACCGACCATGACCTCGGAAAGCTGTCCGCTCCGCCGCGCGCCCTGGACCACGAACAGATTCAGTCCCACCGGCGGCGTGATCAGGGCCATCTCGATCAGCAGGATCAGCAGAATGCCGAACCAGACCTTGTCAAAGCCCAGGGCCGCGACGATGGGCACCACGATGGGTATGGTGGCCACCATCAGCGACAGGGTCTCGATGAAGAAGCCGAGCACGATGTACAGCACCACGATGGCCAGCAGGGTGCCGTAAGGCCCCAGGTCCAAGCTGTTCAGAAAGGCTTGCAGCTCGCGGCCCAGGCCGGCCGAGGCCAGGGTGTAATTGAGAAAGTAGGCGCCGATGATGATGAACAGGATCATCGCGGTGATCTTGATCGTGCCCAGCAGCGCGTCGCGCAGCATGGCGAAGCCGAGGCCGCCCCCCAGGGCGGCGATCAGCAGGGCCATCGCCACGCCGATGGCCGCCGCCTCGGTGGGTGTGGCCCAGCCCCGGTAGATCGAGCCGATCACCACCAGGAACAGCAGCGCGATGGGAATCAGATCGCGCAGGCCGGTCAACCGTTCGCGCCAGCCGAAGTGCCGTTGCGGGCCGCCCAGGGCCGGTCGGAGGTGGCAGATGATGGCGGTGACCACGATGAAGGCCAGCGCCAGCAGCAGCCCCGGCACCAGGCCAGCGAGAAACAGCCGCGGGATCGAGGTCTCGGTCAGGAAGCCGTAGACGATCAGATTGATCGAGGGCGGGATCATGATGCCCAGGGTGCCGCCGGCGGCGATGGCGCCGGAGAACAGCCGCGGGTCGTAACCCAGCTTTTCGGCCTGGGGCATGGCCACGGTGGCCACGGTGGCGGCGGTCGCCACCGATGAACCCGAAGTCGCCGAGAACACGGTGGCGGTGCCGATATTGGCGTGGATCAGGCCGCCCGGCAGCCAGGACAGCCAGGCATCCAGCGCCCGGAAGGTGCGTTCGGCGATGCCGCCGCGCACCAGGATCTCGCCCAGCAGCACGAAGAACGGGATGGCGATCAACAGCGAGCTATTGGACGAGGACCAGACCACCTGGCCTAGTCCACGGATCAGCGGGAACGGCGAGAAGAATTGATCGACCCCGAAGCCGAGCAGGAACAGTACCGTGCCGACCGGCAGCGACAGGGCCAGCAGGCCCAGCAAGGAGACGCCCAGGGTGCCGATCATTCGGTCGGTTCCAGTTCGGAGCGATTGCCGGCCGCCGCCTCGGCCTCGGCCCAGCGGCGCCCGATCAGCAGGCCGATCAGACACAGCAGCAGGGCCAGGGAACTCAGCGCGAACCACACCCAGCCGGCGAACCACAGGCTTTGTGGAATCCACAACGGGGTTTCCAGCGGGGTATTGGCCCGCGAGCCGCGCGCCAGCGTGGTCGCCAGCACGCCCCATGCATAGTACGCCACCACGCAGGCCGTGGCGCTCAGCAGGGCCAGGGCCAGCAGGTCCAGCAGGGTGCGGCCGGGCAGCGGCAAGCGCCGCTGGACCAGATCGATACGCACATGGGCGCGCTCCATCAGCGCGTAGGCGAAGCCCCAGGTGGCGATCGCCGCCATCACATAGCCCGCGATCTCGTCGGACCCGCCCAGCGCGCCCAGGGTGGTCCGGCGCAGCACGATCTCGGTCAGGATCAGCGCCCCCGTGGCCAGCAGCACCACCCCGCAGACCAGGGCCAGGACCCGGTTGACGCGACGCAGCAGGGCGATCATCCGAATGATCCGCTCCACGCCGGGATCTCCCGCCGGACTCAGTTCAGCGGCACTTGCACCCCGACCACCTCGCCGACACTGTCGTTCCAGCGTTGCGCCCAGTCACCGCCGGCGCGGGCCGCCCAGTCGGGCAGCACGGTTTCCAGCAGCACCTGCTTGGCCAGTTCGAAATCCGCGGCCGAGGGTTCCACCAGGGTCATGGAGGCCGGCTCGCCGGCGGGACAATCGCCGTTGCCGGTCAGGCAGGCGACGTCATTGGTCAGGGCGTCCTGGGCGGCTTCCCAGGCCGGATTCTCGAAACCGGTGGCGATCTGTTCCTGGAGAAAGGCCTGCATGGCGGGGGACAGGGCATTCCAGCGGTCGAGGTTGACCGCCGTGACCACCGGGTCCCAGCCGCCCAGCGGCAGGGTCAGCAGATGGGTGGCGGATTCCCACCAGCCGGCGCTGTAGCCCGAGCCAGCGCCGGTGATGGCGCAGTCGATCACGCCGCGCTCCAGGGCCCCCGGAATTTCGGAGAACGCCAGGTTGACCCCTTCGGCGCCCAGCGCTTCCAGCAACTTGGTGGTCATGCGCCCGGAACCGCGCACCTTGAGGCCGCGCAGATCGTCCAGGCCGGCGATCTCGGCCCGGCAGAACACCACCTGGGGCGGGTAGGGAGCGATGGCCAGTACGTGCGAACCGAAGGTGTCGCGCATGATGTCCTCCACCATGGGCCGGGCGGCCTCGACCATGCGCCGGGCCGCATCGGCCTCGGTGGCCACCAGCGGTACGTCCAGGGCCTCCAGCTCCGGGGCGTCGCTGACCGTGTAGTCCGCCACCGTGGCGCCGATGTCGAACACCCCGCTGTTGAGCAGACGGAACACATCGCTGCCGGCCACGCCCATCTGGTCGAAGGTGGTCAGGTTGACGGTGACCGCGCCGTTGGAGGCTGCGGGCAGGGTTTCGTTCCAGAACGGGGCCTCGAACTGGCGGTGCAAGGGCAGGCCGCTCCAGGTGCCCACCACCGACAGGGTGATGGCTTCCAGTTCATCGGCCTGGCTGGCCAGAGGCAGCAGCAGCGCGGCGCAGAGGCTGGTTGACACGAGGGTCTTTACGGGTGGTTTCATGGTGATGTGCTCCTGTGGTTAGTCAGCGGGGAGATCGGTGACCAGCATGTGGCCGGGGTCGTGGGTGATGGCCAGTTCCGGCGCGGCCTGGCGCAGGGCCAGCTGCGGGGTCACCCCGCAGGCCCAGAACAGCGGGAGGTCGCCGTCGTGGATCACCGGCGGGTCGCCGAAGTCCGGCCGGTGAAGATCGGCGATGCCGATGGCGGCGGGATCGCCGATGTGGATCGGCGCCC
>CAYMHN010000430.1:0-3701 GCA_964390235.1 uncultured Candidatus Competibacteraceae bacterium | reverse complement strand
TTCAGGTGCTTGAGTTCGGTGAGCATCGCGGCATGACCGGTCTCGGTCATCGGAACCTTATCCATTGCGCACCTTAAGTCTTCACCAGTTCAAATCTGCTTGAGGGAAAGGACATGCCCCTACACGCCCGACGCCCCGCAACCGCGGTCGGCGGCAACGGGGCGGCATCGGCCACCAAGGATAGTCCCTCGGGCACCCGACTGCAAGTGCGGCGGGTTTCCGCCGAAGCCCCAGGCGCTGGGCGGCGGCTGGATGAACGCCAGATGAATGACCCGTTCAGCCGCGCTTCGGGAACCGGATGCTAGATCAGTCGTTATGGATGCAGGACAAGGCCTTCAGGAATAAAAAGATGAGACGCGCAGTTTACACCACCGCAGCAATCGCCGGTATCATGATGCTCCAGAGCGCGGCGGCCGACGCCGGCGTGAGGAACTTCTTCTCGCCACAGGTCGAGGACGCCCGGCTGAGTTTCTGCCTGCAGTCGAGCGACGAATGCGGCAAGCCCGTCGCCGACGCCTGGTGCCAGGTCAACGGCTTCGAGGAAGCCGTGCTGTTCCAGCGCGAGGAAGTCCGCAGCGGCATCCTGGCGACCATGTACCCCGATACCGGCGCGCGCTGCGACGCCGAAACCTGCACCAGCTTCCACCAGATCAAGTGCCGCGGCAGCAGCGAAAGCTGAGGGCTCACGTCGAATAGATGATGTGACGCCCGTACTCGGTGTTTGCCATGCCACCGGCAAGTGGAAAGATCGGCTTCGGGTCGGGGAAATGCATGAGCGGGTCGTTGGGGTCGGGCGGCGGAAACAGCCACAGGCCGTGTGACGGCAGGTTCCCGCTCGTGTGTGTGCCGTTCGCGGCAAGGTTTTGCTGAATCCAGGACACGAGCGTGGCGCTGTCGTTGGCTACGACGTGTCCATTGACCGGCTTGCGCTGGTCGTTCACACCGATGCAGCAGATGCACGTCTTCCCGGCGATCGTGAAGCTATGCTCGAAGGTCGTTCCCGTGTGCGACCGGGTATGGTTCACCAAATTCGCGCCGGTTCCGGTTGGATTGTCGCCGTAGAAGCTGTGCAGGTTGGGCGCCCCCAATCTCACTGCCCCGAAGAACTTGCGGAACTCGGCCATCGATTTGGACTTGCGGCCGAGATTGCAGCTACGAAACTCGATCACCTTGATCTTCTTGGCCAGGATGGTCCGGCGCACCTGAAGCAACCGGTTGATCTCCGCGTCGCGCAGACCGAGCAGGTCGCGGTCTTGCTGGTCGATGCGGGCAGGGTTGCGGCCGGCAATGACCATCAACCGCTCGAGCCTGTCGTAGGTGGTGTTCTCGCCCACCTTGGCCTTGCCGCGGTTGGCCAGCGGCAGGAACAGCCCGGTTCCGTCCTCGTGGCCGTGCACCACGACCACGAACTCCTGCTCGCCGGTCTCCGCCGCAATGCCCCGCAACAGGGTTTCGAAGCTCGCCGGGCCACTGGGCGTCCTGGTGGTGCTCACCATGAGATTGCGCGGCGGCACTATCCTGAACCTGGTGAACCACCTTCGCACGTTCCTGGTGAGGGACGCGTTCAGTCCGAGGATAAAGGCGGTGGCCACGCCCGGGTCCCAGGCTCAGACCAGCCAGACCGGGCCCATTTCCACCCGCTCCGCCGTTGCCTTGGGCTCGTCGAACTCGTTCAGCTTGGCCAGCGTCTTGCCGTTCGGGTCGACGCGGCCGTCCGGCCATTTGTGTCCGAGCTGAACCTTCTGAAAGTTGCGGATCGCGGCGATCGTCTTGGTCCAGGGCAGGCCATCGACCGCAAGCAGCGGCGAGGGGCCGCCCTGGTCCGCCGGCACCTCGTTCAGCAACTCCTGGACCGTCGTCGAATCGACCTTGCGGTTGACCCCGCCGGAGCCGACCGAGGCGGAAATGATCCGCGCCATGCTCACCTCCGTCACGTGCCTGTCACGGTTCTACGCATCGCCGCGGCGGAACGCTGATCCGCTTGAAGCATGATACCATGTATCCCGCCGATGAGTGAAGCCGAATCAGTGGGCGATGGAACCTGACAGGCACCGGGGCCGTTTCGGTGAAGCAATGCAGGGATCCGCTGTCACCCTCGAACTTTCGAGCGGGGGCGATGAATCGCGTTTGTTGACCGGCGACAAGGTTTGCCGTTTGATCCACGTCCATACCGAGTGACGGCCACAGGGACACCAGCCCATGTTCACCAACCGGATTCCGCTGTTCACCCTCTTCGGCATCAAGGTGGGGCTCGACTACTCGTGGTTCCTGCTCGCCATCCTGCTGGTGTGGTCGCTGATGGCGGGCTATTTCCCGTGGGTTCTGCCGGGGCTCGACACGGCAAGCTACCTGTGGATGGCGATCCTCGGGGCCGCCGGGCTGTTCGCCTCGATCATCTTCCACGAATACGGCCATGCTTTGGTGGCGCGGCGCTTCGACCTGCCGATCTCGCGCATCACGCTGTTCATCTTCGGCGGCGTGGCCGAGATGGACGACGAACCGCGCACTGCCGCGGCCGAGTTCTGGATGGCCATCGCCGGCCCCATCGCCAGCTTCGCCTTGGCCGCGGCCATGGTCCTCCTGCTGATGATCGGACCCTTCGGGGCCGAATCGCAGTTCGGCGCCATCATCGGCTATCTCGCCTTCATCAACCTGATCCTGGCGGTGTTCAACCTGCTGCCCGCCTTTCCGCTCGACGGCGGACGCATTTTGCGGGCGGCCGTGTGGCACTTCACCCAGGACTTCCGGAAGGCGACCCGCATCGCCGCGGCGACGGGCTCGGTGCTCGCCGTGGTGCTGATCGGGCTCGGCATCCTCAACATCATCGCCGGCGCCTTCGTGCAGATGCTCATCGGCTTCTTCGTCTACTCCGCCGCCGGCGCCTCGCGGGCGCACGCGGAACTGCGCGGCACCCTGCACGGCGTGCCGGTCAGCCGCATCATGCGGCGCGACCTCATCACCGTGCCCGCCGACACGCCGGTCCCCGCGCTGATCGAAAAGTATTTCTACCGGCACTTCTACAAGGTGTTCCCGGTAATCGATTCAGCCGGCCGGCCGGTCGGCGTCATCTGCCTGAAGGACGTCGCCAGCGCCGATCGCAACGCCCGCACGTCCGACATCCTTGGGGCGCCGAGCGAGGACAATACCGTGACCTCGAACGCGCCCGCCTACAAGGTGCTGCAGACCATGCAGCGGCGCCAGAACAGCCGCATGCTGGTCATCGACGGCCAGACCCTGCAGGGCATGGTGACCATGCGCGACATCATGAGCTACCTGGCGGTGCGCGACGAACTGGAGCCCGACAGCCACCCCACCCCTGCGCCTGCGCCGCGGGGGTAAGCCCGCCTGCGGCTTAGCCCGGCACGCTCGGAAACCAGGTTCAATCGTTCGCCGTGACGCTCGGCCGCAGCAGCTCGATCAGGCCGGCGGGGTTCTCCAGGGCGGCCATGACCTGGGCAACGTGCACCGGCTGCACGGGGGACAGCGCGAAGGTGATCGAGCGCGGGTCGTTGAGATAGGCGGTGAGCGCAGCGGACACCTGGCGCGCCAGGTCCGGCTCGAGGGAGTCCGCCAGCATCATGTCGAGGCCCTCGGTGCCCTCGGCGACGAAGCTGTCGACGTCGGTGCCCTCCGCTTCGGCCATCAGCGCCAGGATGCGCCCGGTCAGCGAATCATCCTCGAAGCGGATGCGGACGCGATTG
>CAYMHN010000429.1:0-3705 GCA_964390235.1 uncultured Candidatus Competibacteraceae bacterium | reverse complement strand
AACGGCAGCACGTAGACGTGTTCTATCAGGAACGCGACCGGCAGCGCCAGGCTGATGATGCTGTAACCGAACAGGTCCGCTGTGCCGATCGCAATAGGCACGAAAATCATCGCGCGCATGGTCTTGGACTGGAACAGCAACGCCGAATAGCACATCACGGCGGTCAGGATCAGGTACAGGACCCAGAAGGGCGCACCCTCCTCCAGCCCGATGCCTGAGAAGAAGGCCTCCACGGCGATGTTCGGCAACCCGGTCTGGGTGAACCCGGCGCCCAAGGTGTAGGCGCCCGCGGAAAACAGCATCAGGTGCCAGGGAATGTCTACGTCGTTCCAGTCGACGACGCCCACGCGCGGCAACAGCGCGACGATCGCGCCGACGAAGGCGACCGCGGTCGGGCTTATGCCATGCAGCTTGTCGGTGGCCCAGAACGCCAGGATGGTAACGAAGATCACGGCCGCGCGAATCTCGTCCCAGCGCAATGGCCCGAGCTTGTCCTGCTCCTCCTTGAGCCGCGCCATGCCGCCCTCGATCTGCGGAATTTTCTCCTTGTCCTCGAGCGGGAAGACGAACTTCATGCCAATGATGTACCCGAGCAACATCAGGCCGACCATGGTCGGCAGCATCGCCATCATCCAGTCCGCAAAATAGATGCCGCCGCCGATGGCGCCGGAAATCAGCGCCGCCGCGAGCAGGTTCGCCCCCGAGCCGGTGACGAAACAGCCGGCGCCGAGGTTGATGTTGAGCAGCTGTTGCAGAACGATGTTGCGGCCGAAGTTGGTCCTGCCATCCTTGCCGGGGCGCGCGCCGTAGATCGCGGCAATCACCATGAACACCGGCAGCAGGATGGCGGCCTTGGCGGTAGTGGCGGAAATAAACGCCGACATCACCACATTGATGAAGATGAAACTGAGAAACACGTGCGAGGCGTTGTGGCCGAAGCGCAGGATGAACCACAGCGTAAATCGCTTGGCGAGCCCGGTCTTCACCAGCATGCTGGCCAGGATGAAGGACATGATGTTGAGCCACATGATGGGGTGGCCCAGGTTGGCGTAGGCCTCGCGCTCGCTTAGCACCCCGGTCAGCACCAGGGCGATGATGACAATCAGCGAAGTCTGGTAGCTGGGCAGCGATTGCGAAGTCCAGAGCACCAGCGCGAAAACAAAGATGCCGAGCATGAACGTGCCGCGCCGGATGAACTCGTCGGGGCCTACGGCCATCAGAGTGCTCGCGGCCCGATCGGGCAATACCTCTACGCTGAAACTGGACAGCCACTCCGGCGTCCAAAGCACGCCGAACAGCACGAAAAAGGCGACGCCCAGGGGAATTCCGACACGTGCCAGCACGATCTCGGTCGGCGTCCGCTGCCGCTTGGGCAGTCGATCTATACGGTAGTTCGACATGTCCAGCGGATCGTCTTCGGAGCGGGGCAGATGGGTGGTCACCTGGCTCATGGGTGGGCCTCGATTCGATCAACAGGATTCGGATCGGAACACCGGGGGCCATTCGTGCCCGGTGATGCTCCTCAGGACGGATGGATAGCTGGTGTTCGGATAAGCATCGAGGCCGATTTCGGCCACCACGCGACGCACCTGCGCCAGGCCGACGGACTCGACGCATGCCGTGTGGATAGTCGCGCCGTTCATGGTGACCTCCGAGTACTCGGCGATGCAGCCGTCGATCAGGAAGCCGAAGCGCCGCTTGAAAAGCTCGACGACGACGACGCCGTCAACGTGGCCTGCGAGTGTCCGCGCCAGCCGTTGCGCACTCTCCCCGGCCCCCGGCGGCAGCTGAAGGTCCAGCCCGAGCGCCGGGGCGACCACCTCGGCCAGGACTGCGTCAGTCAGCGGGAAGTCCAGGCACGGCAGCGGATGCCAGCGCTCCATGCCGTGCTGTACCTCGAGCAGCACTTTGATGTCGAGCTGCCCGTCACGGATCTTCACGTTGTGCCGCCGATCGCGGCGACTAACGAAGTAAACGTCCGAGCTCTCGCGCACCAACCGTGCGCCGCCGGCCGCACGCATCCGCGCCTCCACCGGGCCGAAGCCAGGTGCGAAGCAACGGTATTCGTAGCGCGCCTCGTCATGCGCGATCGCGGTCACCCTCAGCCAGATATTTCAAAATTATTACAAACTACCGGCGGGAGTGCACTTAATTTCTTACCGAGGGCAACGCGAGTTGCTGCGGAGGGAGGTTCGCGCGGTCGTCCGGGGCCGTATCCCCGGCGGCAACGCGCCCCGCGGGAAACCGGCAGGTAAAGGTACTGCCATCGCCCTGCCTGCTCTGCACCTCAAGGTGTGCGCCATGACGTTGCAGGGCATGCTTGACAATGGCCAGGCCCAGCCCGGTTCCACCGGTGGAGCGGCCGCGCCCCTTGTCGACCCGGAAAAAGCGCTCCGTGAGATGGGGAATAGCCTCGGATGGAATTCCGATGCCGGTGTCTACAACCGACAGGCAAGCCTCATCACCGTCGAGATACCAGCGGATCCGCACTGATCCGTCGGCAGGCGTGTAGTTTAGGGCGTTGGCGACCAGGTTCGCGAATGCCGAATAGATCTCCGATTCGACACCCCAGAGCCCGGCATCGGTATCCAGATCGAGTTCGGTGACGTCCGGGCGCCTCGGCCGAGTCATCGCCTCCTTGTGCAGGTTGCGCAACATACCTGCGATGTCGATCCGCTCCCGTTCGGCTTCGCCCCCGGAGGCCTCGAGCCGTGACAGCGTCAGCAAGCCCTCGATGATGTGGCGCATCCGCTCAGTCTGGCGCACCATTTCCTGCACCGGCTCGCGCCAGTGCTCCGGAAGGTCCGGCTCGTCCACAAGAGTATCCAGGTAGCCGCTGATCACCGTCAACGGGGAGCGCAACTCGTGCGAAGCGTTGGCAACGAAGATGCGTCGCACCGCCTCGAGCCGTGTTGCATGCGTGACGTCGCGCGCAAGCAGCAGGCGTTGGCTCTCGCCATAGGGTACTACCTGCACGGCCAATTGCAGCTCGGCGCTTAGTGGCGAGGAAGTTCTCAGCATCTGCTCCGGGTCGTCAGAACACAGGAACTCTTCGAAATCGGCGGCGGGCCACAATGCCTGGACGGACTTGCCGCGGTCATCCCGTGTAACGCCCAGCAGGCGGCCCGCCGAATTGTTCTGCCAGACGATCTTGTTGTCCGGGTCGAGCAGTACGCCCGCGTCCGGCAATGCCTTGGTCGATTTGCGGAACTCCTTCAACACTCGCGCCAGGCGCTTCTTGCGAGCCCGACTCTGCATACGAATCCGATAGAGCTGCGCATACACCTGGCCCCACAGGCCGGGAGCCTCGCGCGCCGGCCAGTTCAGCTTGCCGCGCAGCCAGGACTCGAGCTGCCAGAGATGCCAGAGATGCCAGCCCAGGTACGCCAGCAATCCTGCTGACAGCCACGCGAAGTAATTCCCGAACAGCACCCCTGGCAGGGCAGCAGCGGCACCGAGGGCAAGGAGTCGTGCAGCGACATGGCCCCCAGGCCCGTTGCTCATGCTTCGACCTGTTCGGAGAAGCGATAGCCGACACCGTGCACCGTCTGCACCATGCGGTCACAGCCAGACGGCTCGAGCGCCTTGCGCAGCCTGCGGACAAGCACATCGACGGTACGTTGTTCGACGGACCCGCCGCCACGCCCCAGCTCATCGAGCAGTTCGGCCCTGCTGTGGACACGATCCTGATGAGTCATGAAGAAC
>CAYMHN010000428.1:0-3710 GCA_964390235.1 uncultured Candidatus Competibacteraceae bacterium | reverse complement strand
AGCACGCGGTTCAGGGATTGCTGGCCATCCCCGCCACGGCCAATCTGGGCGTGCTCAGCGACGCCCTGGACCGCCTGCACCTGAGCCTGCACCGGCAGATGCATGTCAATGGCGCGGAGCCGGGCTGCACGCTGACCCTGCTGGAGATACCGCCGGTGGGTCCGGCACTGCTGTTCCATGCCGGTGATTCCCGCCTCTACGCCATCGACGGCGAACAGGCCGATTACCTGACCATCGACCACATCCCGGTGACCCGCTTTGCCCTGCAAGGGTTGATCGATGCCAAGGAATGGCACCGGCATACCCATATCCAGTCCGGCTACCAGATCAGCCAGGCCTTCATCCTCGGCAACAGCCTCAATGACCGCAGTTTCCAGGGCCAGCTGGAAGCCGAACTATTCGAACTGCACGATGGCAATCTGCCCGCTTTTCTGCGCGGCCTGGGGGATCGCCGTACCGTGCAGCTGATGCCCGGGCGAACCTATCTGCTGGCCAGCGACGGCTTGTGGCATCTTCGGAAACCTCAGGAGTTCGTCGACCGCTGGCCGCAACTGCTGGCACCCGACGACCAGCCCTTGACGGCCCGTCTCGATGGGCTGTTTGCCGAGCTGGAGCAGCGGACCCGCGCCGAACCCGGCACCCGGGGGGATAATTGCACGGCCATCGCTCTGCGGCTACGTGGCTGAGCCCTGGGCGGTAGTAATCAAACCGCCGTGTTTCATCCGCTTTCGCGAAGATCGTACGGCAACGAGCGCAACCGCTTCCCGGTGGCCGCGAAAATCGCGTTGCCGATGGCCGGTGCCAGCGGCGGCAAACCCGGTTCGCCTATCCCGGTGGGTGGTTCACCGGATTTGACAATATGCACTTCGACTTCGGGCATCTCGCGCATGCGGGTCGGTTCATAGTCGTGAAAGTTGCTCTGCTCGACCAGCCCTTCGGCCAGGGTCACCCGGTTGCGCAGTATGGAGGACAACGCGAATCCGATCGCTCCTTCGATCTGTGCAGTGACCACATCCGGGTTCACCGCTACGCCGCAGTCGACGGCCGCGATGATCCGATCGACCTCGAGCGCCGTGCCGGTCACCGAGACTTCGGCAACCATGGCCACCCGGGTGCCGAACGATTCGTGATAGGCGATGCCACGCCCGCGGCCCTCGGGCAGGGCATCGCCCCAACCGGACTTGGCTGCCGCGAGTTCGAGCACCGCCAGGTCGCGGGTCTGGCTGAGCAGTCCCGCGCGGAACGCCACCGGGTCCTTGCCGGCGAGGTGGGCCAGTTCATCGACCACGGTTTCCATCACCTGGGCGGTATGGCTGTGTCCTACCGACCGCCACCAGAGTACCGGTACGGCCGACCGGGCGTTGTAGACCTGGATGAGGAAATCGGCGATGGCATAGGGCGTATCGGCCACCCCTTCGACGCTGCTGGCGTCCAGTCCGTCCCGGACGGTCATGGCTTCGAACGGTGTCCCGGTGAAAATCGACTGGCTTACCAGCTGGTGCTGCCAACCGGCAATCCGCCCGTTGCTGTCGAGCCCGACCTTGACCCGATGCAGCGCCATCGGCCGGTAGAAACCGCCCCGGATGTCATCTTCCCGCGTCCAGACCAGATGCACCGGGGTGCGACCAGCCATGGCCTTGGCTATCGAAGCGAGTTCGATCACCCAGTCACCCGACGGATTGCCGCGCCGACCGAAACTGCCGCCGCCGAGCAGGGTGTGGATTGTGATCTTCTCCAGGGGGAACCCGAGTACTCTACTGGCGACATAGCTGTCGATGCTTTGCAACTGGCAGCCGGACCAGATTTCCGCGCTGTCCTCACCCAGCTCCATCACACAGTTGAGCGGCTCCATCGGCGCATGGGCCAGGTAGGGGAAAGTGAACTCCAGGTCGAGCACCTGGTCCGCCGCCGCCAGCCGGCCGGCGGCATCGCCGCGCTGGACGGCGTCCAGTCCGGGCTCCGTGAGGAGTTGGCGGTATTCGTCGAAAATCGCGGCGGTCGAACGCGTTTCGGCCTGGCTGTTGTCCCAGCTCACTTGCAGCGCCTCGCGGCCACGCAGGGCCGACCAGGTATCGGTGGCCAGCACGGCCACGCCCATCGGTACCTGTACCACCTCGACAACGCCGGGGACGTTTTGCGCCGCGCCGGCATCGAAGGACGCCACTTTGCCGCCGAATAATTCGGGCCGTTTGATCACCGCGGTCAACATGCCGGGGCGGCGGATATCCTGGGCGAAGGTCGCGGTTCCGGTGGTCTTGGACACGGAGTCCAGGCGCGGAATGCGTTTGCCGATCAGTTTCCAATCTTGCTCGGGTTTCAGGTTCACTTCGGCGGGCACCGGCAGGCGCATCGCAGCCTCGGCCAGCTCGCCGAAACTTGTCCGGCGATCCGAGCCGGCATGGCTGAGCACACCCCCCTCCACCCGGATCTCACCGGCCGGAACCCCCCACTGCTGCGCTGCCGCGCTGACCAGCATGTGACGTGCGGCCGCGCCGACCTTGCGCATCTGCACCCAGGAGCCGGCCATCGAGGTCGAACCCCCGGTAGCCATATAGGGGCCGAATACCAGGTTGTTGTAACGGCCGGGATCGTTCGGGGCGAACTCGAAACCGATCCGGGTCCAGTCGGCCTCGAGCTCTTCGGCGATCAGCGTGGCCAGCCCGGTGGTGACGCCCTGGCCCATCTCGAAGTACTTGCTGATAATGGTCACCGAGCTGTCCGTGCCGATGCGCAGGAACACATTCGGATCGAACGGACCTTCGAGCATGGCCCCGGCGGCCCGGGCGCGGTTACCCGGGGGGATATGGATGCCGAGCACCAGGCCACCGACCAGGGTTGCGCTGCGCTTGAGGAACCGGCGCCGCGAGGGCAGGAAGGGAATGGCGGTGCGGAAGTCCATGCCGGGTTCCTCCTAGGCTCGGGTGGCGAGGATTTTCGCCGCTTCATGGATGGCCTGACGAATGCGTGCATAGGTACCGCAGCGGCAGATATTGCCTTCCATGCCCAGGTCGATGTCGTCATCCGTGGGCGTCGGGTTGACCGTGAGCAGGGTGATGGCCGACATGATCTGCCCGGACTGGCAGTAGCCGCACTGTACCACGTCCAGTCGCTGCCAGGCCTGCTGCACGGCCAAGGCCACGGGGCCGGACACGTTCTCGATGGTGGTGACGGCGCGATTGCGCACCTCGCCGACCATGATCGCACAGGCGCGCGCGGCCTGGCCGTCGATATGCACGGTGCAGGTGCCGCACTGAGCCCGGCCGCAACCGTATTTGGTGCCGGTCAGGTGGAGTTTGTCGCGTAGCGCCCAGAGCAGTGGCATCTCGGGGCTGACATCCAGTTCCCGCAACGTACCGTTGACGTTCAGGGTAATCATCGGGGTGTTGTCCTGTTCAATGGCAGATCATGTCGCCGGCGATCCATGTTCGCAATAGCTCCATGAACTCGTCATGGGGGATGGGCACCGGCTTCAGGGTGGCACCCGGTGCCCAGGCCCAGAGCACCAGGGGATCTTCCTTGACATGTCTGAGCAGGTCTGCGCCGGAGCGGTTGCCGTTGAGGGCGGGATTCTTGAGGTTCCGGCACATCTCTCCCGGCGCCAGGTCTTGCCAATGCATCGAGGTCGGCGGCAGCGACCAGTGCAGCGTGCCCGGTATCCCGGCGGTTTCATGGTTGCCCATGGCGTTATGGCAGTTGCCGCAACGCATGGC
>CAYMHN010000427.1:0-3737 GCA_964390235.1 uncultured Candidatus Competibacteraceae bacterium | reverse complement strand
ACTTGCCGGAACCCGAGGGGCCGCAGACCACGACCCGCTCGCCGCGGCGCACCGTGAGGTCGATGTCGCACAGCACGTGGAAATCGTCGAACCATTTGTTGACCTTGGCCAGTTCGATCATAACTTCTCCGCTCATGGCATCAGGCTCCGGTCAAGGTGCGCGGGTTGCAGTCGTGGCCCAGGTGAAAGACATGATCGCCCCGCTGCACGCCGGCCGGCACTCGCCGGCACAGCACCACACCGGGGCGGGTGAAGTGCAGCGCCACGGGGTCACGTCCGGGATCGTCCAGGGCATGCACCCAACCGGCGATCTGCCCCGGACTGACGCTGTCGCCGAGCGCACAGGCGGGCTCGAACAGGCCCGCGCAGGGAGCGGTGACGAAATCACCGGCATCCCTAGTATGCAGAAAGCGTGTCGGCTTGTCGGGTTCCGGTGCGGCGGCGAGCACCCCGGCATGCTGCAATAATCGCAGCGTGCCGGCATGGCCGATGGCCAGCGCGGTGCGATCGATACTGGCCCCTCCGGCCAGTTCGGTGGCGATCATCACGACCCCGTGGCGATCCGCCGCCGCCGACAGAGAGCGATCCTCGCCGGCCCCGACCACCGCCGTCACCGGCGCGCCGAACGCTTGGCAGGCGGCGACCTTGGCGGCTATGAAATCGCTGTCACCGGCCAGTCGCAGAAAAGCGCAGGGCAGGAATTCGGAGACGGTTCCCCCGGAATGCAGATCAAGGGCGAAATCGCAGCGCGGCAGCAGCTCGGTCTCGATGTAATAGGCGATGGCCGCGGTCGGGCCGCCGTCCGGATCGCCGGGGTAGGCCCGATTCATGTTGCCGCCGTCGATCGGCGAGCAGCGTGTACCCGCCAGCACGGCCGGGTAGTTGAGCGCGGGCAGGATGATCAGTTGCCCGTGCAAATGGGCGGGATCGAATTCGCGCAGCAGGCGGCGCAGGATCAGTTGCCCCTCGTACTCGTCGCCGTGGTTGCCGGCGGTGAGCAGCACGGTCGGCCCATACCCACCGCCGAGCACCGCGATCGGCACCGGGATGTTGGCGTAGGCGTGTTCGTTGTCGGAATGGCTCAGCCGCAGGCTGCCTATCTGGCGGCCGACGGCATCGAAGTCGAGATCGCAGCCGATCCGGGTGGGTCGAGTCATCTCGATCCGCCGCGCGGGCGCCTCCGGTCACGGTTCAGGCGGTATTCCAGGCGGGCGAACAGCACCGCCAGCGAGTAGCAGACCACGAAGTACATGCCGGCCACCGCGATCCAGGTCTCGAATACCCGGGTGGTGGAGACCGCCACCTCGGTGCCGAGAAAGGTCAGCTCCTGGATCGAGATCAGCGACACGATCGAGGAATCCTTGATCAGGGTGATGAACTGCCCGGCCAGCGGCGGTACCACTTTCTGGATGGCCTGGGGCAGCACCACGTGGCGCATCAGATGATACCGGCCCAGACCGATGCTTTGCCCCGCCTCGATCTGGCCGCGCGGGATCGCCTGGATACCGGCGCGCACGATCTCGGTGACATAGGCGGCCTCGAACAGCGCCAGGCAGATGATTCCGGAAATCACGTTCTCCATCAGCGCCGGGGGGCCAAGCAGCCAGCTCAGCACCCGCAGGGTCTCCGGGGACGCCTGCCGGATCCGGACATCCACGCCGAGCAGCGGCATGATCTGGCTGCTGATGAAGAAATAGAAGATGAAGATGAACACCAGCGGCGGGATGTTGCGGATCAGCTCGACATAGCCGCGGCTGATCAGCCGCGGCAGCAGCCGCTTGCTGGTGCGCATCACCCCCAGCACGGTGCCGATCAGGGCGGCCAGGAGGATGCTCCAGATCGCCAGCCGGATGGTGGTCAGCAGGCCTTGCAATAGAATATTGGCCACCCAGCGCTGCTGCCCGGCGTCCCAGCGGAGCAGGTAGCCGGGCAGGAACGACCAGTTCCAGTTGTAGTTCAGCACCGCCTCGACCCGGTAGACGACGAAGCCGATCAACAAGGCCACCCCTGACAGGATCAGGATGTCCAGCCAGTGGATGCGGCGGCGGGTCATGGTCGAGGGTTGCTACCCGTCGACCTGATCGGCCCAGTCGCGGTTGCGGAACCAGAAGTCGTGGCGCTCCTTGAGCCAGCCGTTGCTGGTATGGACCAGGATCCAGTTGCTGAAGAAGTTCAGCGCGTCCGGGTCGCCCTTGCGCAGCGCGAAGGCCTCGTCGCCGCGGGTCAGGTTCTCGCCCACCGGGTCGAACAGGGTATCGGGGTTGTCAAGGATGTAGAAGCTCGGCTTGGGCTGGCTGGTGACCACGGCGTGGGCGTTGCCGTTCAGCACCTCCTGCAGCGCCTGGGCGTCATCGTCGAACTGGCGCAGCGTGGCCAGGGGGAACTCCTCGCGGATCAGGTTGCAGGGCGTGGCGCCGCGACGGCAAGTGAAGGTGACCCGCGGGTGATTGTAGTCCTCCGGCCAGGCCAGTGCTTCGGCCACCGTCTTGTTGGCCGCCACGCCCTGGCCCGAATGGGCGTAGGGGATGGTGAAGTTGACCGTCAGATTGCGCTGCGGGGTGATGCTCATGCCGCCGATGATCACATCGAAGCGCCCGGCCAGCAGGGCCGGGATGATGCCGTCCCAAGCGGTGGGCACGAACTCGATGTCCACGCCCATGTCGGCGGCCAGCTTGGTTGCCACATCGATCTCGAAGCCGATCAGCTCGCCCTCCTTGTTGCGCATGGCCCAGGGGACGAAGGTCGACATGCCGACCCGCAGCACGCCGCGCTGCTTGATGGTCTCGATGACGCTCTCGGAGGCGATCTGCTGCGATTGGGCCAGCGCCCCGGCGGTGAAGGCGATACCGACCAGCAGGACGGCCCCGGCCAGCAGTTTGGTGAAGATTCCAGGCATTGTTGTTCTCCAGGCGGACAGCGAATGGACTGGTACCGGACGGTGGATTCAATCCCGTGCCCGGACCCGTTTCTCCAGAAAACCGACCAGCACCGACAGGGTGATGGTCAGCACCAGATACATGCCGGCCACGGTGAACCAGATCTCGAAGCTCAGGAACGTGTCGGCGATGATGTTGCGGCCTTCCGTGGTCAGATCGAACACGGCGATCACGCTGACGATCGCCGAGTTCTTGATCAGATTGATGATCAGCCCGGTCAGCGGCGGCAGCATCAGCGGCACCGCCTGCGGGAGGATCACATGACGATAGCTCTGGGCGCGGGTCAGACCGATGCTGGAGCTGGCCTCCCACTGCCCACGCGCGACCGCGATGATGCCGCCGCGGATGATCTCGGCCGCGAACGCCCCCTCGAAAAACGCCAGGCACAGCACCCCGACCCAGAACCGATCCAGGCCGAAGATCGGGGCCAGCACGAAATAGAATACGAACATCTGCACCAGCAGCGGGGTATTGCGGATCAGCTCCAGATACACCGTGGCCAGCAGGTGGCCGGCGAACGAGTCGGACATCCGCAACAGGGCGGTGATCAGGCCGATGACCAGGGTCAGCACCGTGCCATAGGCGGCGATCTGCAGGGTCACGAACAGGCCGCGCATCAGCGGCCCCCAGTAAAGTTCGCCGTCGAACACTCGGTAGAGGTACTGGGGTATCCGGTACCATTGCCAGTTGTAGCCCATGCCCTGGGCGCCGCGCACGGTCAACCAGGCGAGCAGAGCCACGCCGGCGACGAACAGCAGGCTGTCGAACCAGGGTGCGCGCCACCAGGGACCGCGCCGGGCG
>CAYMHN010000426.1:0-3740 GCA_964390235.1 uncultured Candidatus Competibacteraceae bacterium | reverse complement strand
CCGCGAGGGTGGGCGCACGGTCGGTGCCGGCGTCGTCGCCAAAGTCATCGAGTAAGCACATGGCCAATCAACGTATCCGTATCCGCCTCAAGGCGTTCGATCATCGGCTGATCGATCAGTCGGCCAAGGAAATCGTCGAGACCGCGCGCCGTACCGGTGCGCAGGTGCGCGGACCGATTCCGCTGCCGGTCAAGAAGGAAATCTTCACCCTGCTGGTTTCGCCGCATGTCAACAAGGATGCGCGCGACCAGTACGAAATCCGCACGCACAAGCGGCTGATGGATATCGTCGATCCGACCGACAAGACGGTCGATGCGCTGATGAGACTCGATCTGGCCGCCGGTGTCGATGTCCAGATCAAGCTGAATTGACGGGTTGAACCCAGTGATGAGGGGCGCCATCCCTCCTCTCACGCAGAATACAGGTAGTACAGACAATGGCATTGGGATTGGTAGGTCGTAAAGCAGGTATGACGCGGGTGTTCACCGCCGACGGCAGTTCCGTTCCGGTCACCGTGATCGAGGTACAGCCCAACCGTATTACTCGGCTGATAACGCCGGATACCGATGGTTACGCGGCGGTCCAGGTCACCACCGGAGAGTGCAAGCCGCAGCGGCTCACCAAGCCGGTTGCCGGCCATTATGCCAAGACCGGCATGCAGCCCGGCCGCGGTCTGTGGGAGTTCCGGCTGAACACTGGCGAAGGTGAAGGCCTGGAGGTGGGCGGCGAGATCCGGGCCGATATCTTCGAGGCCGGTCAGCGAGTCGATGTCAGCGGCACGACGCGCGGCAAGGGCTTCGCCGGCGTGATCAAGCGCCATCATTTCGCGGCCCAGGACGCGACGCACGGCAACTCGCTGTCGCACCGCGCGCCGGGTTCGATTGGTCAGAACCAGTCGCCGGGCCGGGTGTTCAAGGGCAAGAAGATGGCCGGTCAGATGGGTAATGTGCGGCGTACCATCCAGAATCTCGAATTGGTGCGGATCGATGCCGAGCGCGGTCTGCTGTTGATCAAGGGTGCGGTTCCTGGTGCCCGGGGCGGCAGCGTCATCGTTCGTCCCGCAGTCAAGACCAAAGCGTAAGGAGGCATGATGGAACTGCAAGTTGTCCATACCGACGGTCAGGCCTCCAGCACGGTGAGCGTTGCCGATGCCGTGTTTGACCGGGTTTTCAACGAATCGCTGGTGCATCAGGTGGTCGTGGCCTATCTGGCGGGCGGCCGGGCCGGTACCCGCGCCCAGAAAACCCGGGCCGAGGTCCGGGGTGGCGGCAGCAAGCCGTGGCGCCAGAAAGGCACCGGCCGGGCTCGTGCCGGCTCGATACGCAGCCCGATCTGGCGCAGCGGTGGCGTGACCTTCGCCGCGCGTCCTCAGGATCACTCACAGAAGGTCAACCGGAAGATGTATCGCGGCGCCATGCGCGCGATTCTGTCCGAGTTGCTGCGTCAGGATCGGTTGCTGGTGGTTGCCGAATTGCGGGTCGACGAACCCAGAACCAAGCATGGCCTGGCGCTGCTTGAGGGGCTGGGATTGGGTCGGGGACGGGTGCTTCTGGTCACCGACCAGCCTGATGAACAGCTGGTGCTGGCCGTGCGCAACCTGTCGAAGGTGGCGGTCAGTCCCGTGTCCAGCATGGCGCCCAGCGAACTGGTGGGGGCCGACAAGGTGGTGATGAGCAAGGCGGCACTGGAACGGATCGAGGGGTGGTTGGCGTGAATCAGGAACGCTTGATGAAGGTCCTGCTCGGACCGCATGTTTCCGAAAAGAGTACCCGGCTGAGCGATGCGCACAACCAGGTGGTGTTCAAGGTTGCCCGTGATGCGGCCAAACCCGAGATCAAGCAGGCTGTCGAGCAGCTGTTCGAAGTCAAGGTCGAGTCGGTGAACATCGTCAATGTCAAGGGCAAGCGCAAGCGCTTCGGCCGGATCGAAGGCCGGCGCAGCGATTGGAAAAAGGCTTATGTCCGGTTGGCGCCCGGCGAAGACATCGACTTTCTCGGCAGCGAGTGAGTAAGGATCGATCATGGCATTAATCAAGCAGAAACCGACCTCTCCGGGACGCCGCTTCGTCGTCAAGGTCAGCACCCCGGAGCTTTACAAGGGCAGGCCCCATGCACCCCTGGTCGAGGCGCAGAGCAAGACCGGCGGGCGTAACAATGCCGGGCGCATCACCGTCCGGCACCGCGGTGGCGGCCACAAGCAGCATTACCGGCTGATCGACTTCAAGCGCAACAAGGACGCGGTTCCCGCCCGGGTGGAACGGATCGAGTACGATCCGAACCGGAGTGCGCATATCGCCTTGCTACTTTACGCGGACGGCGAACGGCGCTATATTATTGCGCCCCGTGGTATACGGGCCGGTGATAGCATCAGCTCGGGCAGCAGTGCCCCGATCAAGCCCGGCAACGCATTGCCGTTACGCAATATTCCGCTTGGCAGCACGATTCACTGCGTCGAGATGAAGCCCGGCAAGGGCGCCCAGCTGGCCCGTTCGGCCGGCAGTTCAGCCCAGTTGGTCGCGCGCGATGGCTCTTACGCAACCCTGCGGCTGCGTTCCGGTGAAATGCGCCGGATCCATGCGGACTGCCGGGCCGCCATCGGCGAAGTCAGCAATGAAGAGCACAATCTGCGCTCTCTGGGCAAGGCCGGGGCCAAGCGCTGGCGCGGCATCCGGCCGACCGTGCGTGGCGTGGCGATGAATCCGGTCGATCATCCGCATGGTGGTGGTGAGGGTCGGACCTCCGGCGGCCGCCATCCGGTAACCCCCTGGGGGGTGCCGACCAAGGGCCATAAAACCCGTAGCAACAAGCGGACAGCCAAGTTCATTGTCCGGCAGCGTAAGAAGTGATCAAAGTGATCAAGAGGATAGGATAGTGCCACGTTCGGTTAAAAAAGGCCCGTTCATCGATCTGCACCTGGTCAAGAAAGTACGGCAGGCGGTCGAGAGCAACAGTCGTAAGCCGATCAAGACTTGGTCGCGTCGCTCCATGATACTACCGGAAATGATCGGTCTGACCATCGCCGTGCACAACGGCCGCCAGCATGTGCCGGTACTGATCAACGAGAACATGATCGGGCACAAGCTGGGTGAATTCGCAGCCACGCGGACCTTCAAGGGTCATGCGGCCGACAAGAAGTCGCGTTGAGAGGCCCTCATGCAAGCACTAGCCAAATTGCGATTCGCCAGAATCTCGCCCCAGAAGGCGCGCCTGGTCGCCGACCAGATCCGTGGTCTGGCGGTTGACAAGGCACTGGAGCAGCTGACCTTCAGCAACCGGAAAGCGGCCCGGATGATCCGCGGCGTGCTGGAGTCGGCGATTGCCAACGCCGAGCACAACGAAGGCGCCGATGTCGATGAACTCGAGGTGAGCGTGATTCACGTCGATGAAGGTCCGGTGATGAAGCGCATTCAGCCCCGCGCCAAGGGGCGCGCCAACCGGATCCACAAGCGTACCAGCCACATCTCGGTGATGGTGGCGGAGCGAGCCTAAGAGGTAATCATGGGACAGAAAGTACATCCAACAGGTATCCGGCTGGGCATCTCCACGGACTGGAATTCCAAGTGGTATGCCGATTCGAAGCATTTTGCCGACTACCTGGAATCCGACCTGAAGGTGCGTGACTTCATCAAGCGCAAGCTGGGTCACGCCGCCATCAGCCGGATCAAGATCGAGCGACCGGCCCGTAACGTGCACATCACGATACACACGGCCCGTCCGGGCGTGGTGATCGGCAAGAAGGGC
>CAYMHN010000425.1:1445-3740 GCA_964390235.1 uncultured Candidatus Competibacteraceae bacterium | reverse complement strand
TCCCGAGGATCGGGCTGCGACTGCCGGATCATCGGGAGCTGCGCCAGTTCGACCTATCCATCGTGGTCAGCGTGGGCGCGGTGATGGCCACCTCCTTTGCACACCGTGCTGTCATGATGAGTGAGCCGGTTGAGAAGGCGCCGGTCAGGCGCTCGTTGTGGAATCGCATGTCTAGCGGACGAGCTTGACTGCAGCTACGATTGGTCTTAACCGCTAATCCAACATCTATAGACGCGGTTTGGGAGGGCGCCATGCGCAATATCATCAAGACGATAGCGATCACTGCCGTTATGTTTGGCCTGGCAGCGGCGCCGGCTGTGGCCGATCAGCTCAGCGACATCAAAGATCGCGGCAAGCTCGTGGTCGGTGTGAAGAATGACTACAGGCCTTGGGGCTTCCTCGATGCCAGCGGCGATATCGTGGGCATGGAGATTGATCTTGCGGGGGACGTCGCCACGCGCCTCGAGGTCGAGCTAGAGCTTGTTCCCGTCGTTGCCTCGAACCGCATGGAGTTTCTGCAGCAGGGCCGCATTGATCTCATCATCGCGACACTAGGCGACACGCCGCAGCGCCGCGAGGTCATCGGTATGATTGAGCCCAACTACTATGCCGGTGGCACCAATGTCCTGGCGCCAAAGTCCGCCGGGTTGACGGAGTGGACCGACCTGAAAGGCAAGGATGTCTGCGCCATCCAGGGGGCCTACTATAATCGCCGGGTCACTCAGGAGTATGAGCCCAACCTGCTTGCCTTCGCGGGAATCCCTGAGGCGACCACGGCTTTGCGAAACGGGAACTGCGTCGCGTTTGTCTATGACAACACCTGGATTGAATCGCAACTCGCCGAGGGCGATGAGTGGGCCGACTACGAGATGCCATTCGTCACAGAGGACTTCCAGGCGTGGGCAGTCGCAGTGAAGCTTGAGGAACTCGATGGGCCATGGGGCGACTTCATGCGCGATGTCGTCACCGATTGGCATAGTTCAGGCAAGCTTATCGAGCTCAACCGCGAGTGGGGCATCAAGGACAATCCATTCCTCGTTGAAATGCACGAGGAACTCAAGGCGAACTGATCGGATCACAACGATCCGACACAGGGGCTTCTGACGTCCGCGCACCTAGCCGGCCGACTTCCCATCGTCCATTGGGGGCACCTGAATTCGCCGGTCATTCGGCCTGCCACCCGTTGAGTGCAGGACGGCAAAAGGAGGTGGGTGGGTGGAAGAAATCGAGGTCTTCTTCCACTGGCTCTACCAGGCGTATGGCCTGAACATCTCCATCGGCTATGATGCGTATGACCGAGGCCAATATCTTTCGGGCCTTTGGACCACCATCAAGCTGTCGGTCTTGTGCATTGGGCTGTCTCTCCTCATCGGCGTCGTCGGTGCGTGGGCCCAGGGAATCCGCTTTGCTCCATTCCGCTGGGTCATGCATGCCTATGTGGCGTTCTTCCGCAACACGCCGCCGCTGATCCAGCTGTATTTCTTCTTCTTTGCCCTCGGCTCGGTGCTGCCGGCGCTGATCGGCGCAGAGGGCACGCGGCCGCTGGTCAGCAATTTTGGCTGGGCGGTCATCGCACTGTCGTTATTTGCGGGCGCTCTCAATGTAGAGATCTTCCGCTCCGGACTTGAGGCTGTGCCCCAGACCACCGTGGAGGCCGCCGAATCGCTCGGGTACACGCGGCTTCAGGCCTATGTGTACGTGATCTTGCCGCTCGCTTTGCGGATCTCACTCCCGGCGCTCGGCACCAATCTCGTCAACCTCGTCAAGACCACGACTCTCGCATATGCGATCGCCGTGCCGGAACTGCTCTACGTCAGTGCGCAGATCTGGTCGGAGCAGCTCAACGTGCGCGAAATGATGAATGTCGTCCTGGTGTCCTATGTCGGCTTGATCGCCATTCTGGTGTGGGTACTGCACCGCTGGGAGCGGGCGCTCCGGGTGCCGGGCTACGGGCAAGAGCCATGACGGCGCGGTTTGTCGCGACTGGTCCGCGTGGCGCACAGTTGCCGGTCCTGCTGCCGGCGCGGCGGTCGGCGCCCCGGACTCTCACTTTGCCGCTCGATGCCGCCTGGCAGCGCCAGGCGACCAAGGCGGTCCTGGTTATGCTCGTCCTATGGCTGCTCTCAGCCGAGGCCTTGGCCCAGGCCGGCATGGTTAGGCCGGGGATCGCCGCGGTGTTGTGGAAATGGACCCCGGTGATCTTTGGCGGCTTCCTGTTCAACATTCTGATCTCGGTCTTGTCGATGGCCATCGGGACCGCCGTGGATGCGGAAGGCGCGGAAGGTGGCGGGTACG
>CAYMHN010000425.1:0-1435 GCA_964390235.1 uncultured Candidatus Competibacteraceae bacterium | reverse complement strand
TCGGCATGGCGCTCTCGTCGGCTGGCTCCGCCGCCGGGCCGGCATTCATCGTCGCGTCGTCGGTCGAGCGGGGCTTCTCGCAGGCCGCCGCCGGCATTGTGCTCGGCCTATTGCAGGTTTCGCTGATCACGCCCGTCCAACGATCGGCGTGGGTGATCACCCAGTTCTTCCGCAATGCGCCCTGGTTGGTGATCCTGTTCTACTGCATTCTGCTGATCCCCTTCCAGCTCACCGTCTTCGGCGCCACCGTGCCATTTCCAGCCTGGATCAAGGCGGTGATCGGCCTGTCGCTGCCGGTTATGGCCTATGTATCGGAGTTCGTGCGCGGGGCAGTGCGCTCGATCCCATCTGGGCAGTGGGAGGCCGCTGAGTCGCTCGCCTTCAGCCGCTTTCAGACCATGACCATGGTCATTCTGCCGCAATGCGTGAAGCGGTTTCTACCGCCATGGATGAACCTGTATGCCATCCTCACGATGGCAACCCCCCTGGTCTCCATCGTTGGTGTGCAGGAGGCGATGACGCTGACCCGCGCAGCGCTCAGTTCGGAGGGCCGCTTCGATCTCCTGATCCCCATGTATCTTTACATTCTTGTGTGGTTCTTTCTCTACTGCTACCCGATTTCGGGGCTCACCGTCAGGCTTGAGCGGCGCTATGGGCGGGCGAGCTGAAGCTTTGCGTCCTAGTCCCCGACAGAGAGCCAACGATGACTGCACCGGCTCATCCAGCCACCGCATGGACGCCCGACCAGCCGATCGTCTCACTGGAAGCCGTGCATAAGTCTTTCGGCGCAGTCGAGGTGCTCAAAGGCATCAGCTTCGAGGTTGCCAAGGGCGAGGTCGTCTGCATCATCGGCCCGTCGGGCTCTGGCAAATCGACGCTGCTGCGTTGCATCAACGCGCTTGTTCCCATCGACAGTGGCTCTATTACGGTCAAGGGTCAGCAGGTCAATGACCCCAAGCTCGACAAGCTGGCGCTCAGGCGCAAGGTCGGCATGGTGTTCCAGCAATACAATCTATTCCCGCACAGGACCGCGCTCGACAACATCATGATGGCGCCGATCCACGTGCTCAAGCAGGATCGTGCCGAGGTTCTGTTGCGCGCACGAGACCTGATGCGCAAGGTGCGGCTCGAGGATAAGGAAGACAGCTATCCAGGCGAACTGTCCGGTGGCCAGCAGCAGCGTGTAGCGATAGCCCGCTCGCTTGCCATGAATCCGGACGTCATGCTGTTTGACGAGGTGACCGCAGCCCTCGATCCAGAGACGGTAAAGGAAGTTCTGGTGACCATTCGCGAGCTTGCTGAGGAGAGCATGACTTGCATGCTCGTCACTCACGAAATGGGGTTTGCCCGCGAACTCGCCGACCACATCTACTTTACCGACCGCGGCATCATCGTGGAGCATGGCCCACCGGCGACCTTCTTCAAGAGAGCCGCC
>CAYMHN010000424.1:0-3756 GCA_964390235.1 uncultured Candidatus Competibacteraceae bacterium | reverse complement strand
AGAGCACAGCGTCATGCTGGTTCCGGCATTGCCCCGGCTTCAATCTGAACGTGCTCGACCTCGTATCCCGCTGCCTCAACGTTTTTTATCGCCGAATTGATCGCTGCTTCCAAAGAATCGCCCTCGCGATGAAAATCAATCGAAAATACACCGTTGCAGGTTCCCGGTGTTCCATCATCGCATCCGACTTCAAACAGTTCGTCGGCGATTTCTTCGGTCAATTCGGGCGTCCCTTTGAGAATCGAACTGAATGCATATTTCTTCATTTCGTTTTCACCCCCCCAACCCCAACCAAACCAACTGAATCAGAATCAGCAGCATCGCATCCCAGAACAGCAACTCCCCGAGCCGGAACCAGCGCAGCCGGCGGTTGGCCTGATGCAGCGCGACCCAGGCCAGAACGGCGAGGCCGAGCGGGATCAGCTGGCTCATGGCAGCCGTGCGCCGGTCTCGGCGTCGAAGAAATGCAGCGCCGTGGCCGGCAGTTTCAGACCCAGCGGGCTGCCGGGGCGCAGCTCGGCGACTTCCCGCTGGGTGCGCACGACCAGGCCGGTGGCGCCGCGCTTGACGAACAGCAGGGTGTCCGGCTCGACCGGTTCGATGACGTCGACCGTGAAACCGTGGCTGTCCGGTTCTCCGTTGTCGGCGAGTTGGATCTGCTCCGGACGGATGCCCAGGGTGACCGGGCCGTCGGGGCGCTCGGGCACCGGCAGTTCCAGGCCCTCGCAGCGGAACACGCCATGGTCGATCCTGCCATCCAGGGTGTTCATCGCCGGGCGGCCGATGAACTCGGCGACGAAGCGCGAGGCCGGTTCGCGGTAGATGGTGCGCGGACTGTCGTATTGCAGCAGCTTGCCCTGGTGCAGCAGGGCGTCAACGCTGAATATGTATTCCAAACAAGTGGTTGCGCTCGAACCCCATTTAATATAATAATTTTTACCTTACTTTCCGACCGCTCTCGCCAATATGCCGAAGAATGCTCCCTGGTCGTTCTATGGCCGCCGTGTCGAATTACAGCAGATGCGGCGGATTCTGGCGCGGCGGCGTTGGTTTTTCTTGCAGATATCGGGGCGGCGACGCATCGGCAAGACGACCTTGATCCGGGAGGCCTTACCGGGTGCGGAGATTGCCAAGACGTTTTATGCGCAGATTCCCGACTCGGACCCGGTGGGGGTGGTTGCAGCCTGCAACGGGTATCTGGAAACCTTCGGCATTGCTGCACGGGTGACCAGTTTGGGAGAACTGGCGCGGTTGATAGGCCGGCTGGCGACGGATGGCTATGTCGTCGCTCTGGACGAGTTCCAGTATTTTCACCGCAAACAGCTGTTCGTTTTCTGCTCCCTGCTGCAAGCCGAGGTGGACCGCTTGGCTGCACGCGCTTCGGAGGTATCCGGCGGGCTGATCGTGCTGGGCTCGCTGCATGCGGAAATGACCGCCATGCTGGAAAACCGGGACGCGCCGCTGTTCAATCGCACGACGGATTCGCTCGAACTGGGTCATCTCGATATCGCCTCCGTGCTGGAGATTCTGCGCACCCATGCCGACGATGATCCCTCGCGGCTGCTGTTTCTCTGGAACCTGTTCGAGGGGGTGCCCAAGTTCTATCGTGACGCCTATGAGCAAGGGGTGCTGGATGCGGATCGCAAGTCTTTGTTGCGCAGCCTGTTCTTTTCCAGTTCCTCGCCCTTGCGCAACGAGGCCGACAACTGGTTTCTCCGGGAACTGCGGGGTCGTTATGACATGATCTTGCAGTATCTTGCGAGGCATCCCGGCTGTACCAATGCGGATATCGAAGCGGCCATGGCCGACCTTTCCGGCCCCGGCGAAGTGCGCCAGGTGGGCGGTTACCTGAAGATTCTGTCGGAACGCTATCGCATGATCGAGCGACGCCTGCCGATTTTCTCACCTCCGCGTGCGCGCAGCGGCCGTTACCACATTCGCGACAATTTCCTGCGCGCCTGGCTGTCGGCCTTGCAACGCCCGGTATCCGCCGTGGCATTCCGGCCGGTCGATACCTTGATCGATCAGGCCGATGAGCGGCTGGCCGATGTCGAGGGTTATGCGCTGGAAGATCTGGCAGGACAGCTCTATGAGGAGCGCAGCCGTCTCGGGATCGGAGACTTTCCGCTGAGCGAGCGAATCCGCGGCTATTGGGATCGCGCCGAGGTCGAGATCGATCTGGTGGCGGTAAGCGAGGAAGAGCGCAGAATCCGCTTCGGCACCTGCAAGCGCAATCCCGAGCGCTTGCCTGGTGCGATCGATGCGCTGATGCGCAGCGCCGGCCGATTTCTCGACGCGCACCCGCGTTTCCATGGGTGGCGGATAGAATATGTGGCGATCGCTCCCGACATCGGGTTGGAACTGAAGGCTGCCCTACGGACCCGTGGCGTGATCCCGCAGAGCCTCAGGGAGTTGATCCGCGGTTTGTAAGGAGATCGACAAGTAGAGCAAGTTAACACAGCGTACCCTGCCGGAGCATTTTGCCGTGCTTCATCGGCCGCCAGCACCACGTTCGGTAGAATGATCGACACGCATGCGGACCGATGCCCAATGCCCGGCTTCGGTGAGACGTTGTGCAACGATGGGCGACAGAGCGTTATCGATCAGGAGTCTCATGTCCCGGTACGAGGCAGATCACGCTCTCGCACCGCTTCCGCGGCAAAGCGAAGCGCCTCGTGGACATCGTCCTTCTCAAGATCGGGGTAGGCCCGCAGGATCTCGTCAACCGCCATCCCCTCGGCGACCATGCCGACGACCGTGGCGACGGGTATGCGGAGACCTCGAATGCACGGTACGCCGCCCATTTGATCCGGATTGACGGTGACACGCGTGTACCTCACGATCCGATTCCTCTTGGCCAGCCAGCTGGCTTCCGGAGGAGCATACCACAGACGTTTCGCCTCAGCGGAAGCGCATCCCGGAACACCGGAGCTGCGACCCCATGTCGAACGGGAGGCCATCCGTGTCTGATGCCGAGCGAGTCGGGTGGACATCCGGGTTTGATCAACCTTATCTTCGGACTCTGGTATGGAGAACCTCATGCGGAGGGCACCGTGAGCGAAATATTCCTGCGGCCAAAGGCGGTGGTGGATCGGCAAGCCGTTGTCGAGCGGATCGAGACGCTGTTGCACGATGCCTCCCCCTCGGCCGAAGATACCGTCCGTTCGGAAGATGAAATCCTGCGCGACGCGATCGGCGAAATCGTCCGGACCCGGGCCGAGCGGCGCAAGCCATGACGAAGTTGCTTGCCTATCCGGATTACCCGGCCTTCCTGGCGGCGCTGAAGGAGCGTGTCCTCCAGGCTCGCACCTCCGCCGCCCGCGCCGTCAACCGTGAACTGATCCTACTCTACTGGGATATCGGACGAGGCATCGTGGACAAGCAGCAGGAACTCGGTTGGGGCGAGTCGGTGTCGGCCGCCAGCACCGCATTCGGTAGAATGATCGACACGTATGCGGACCGATGCCCATGAACAGAACCGAACTACTGAAGCTCCTCCAGACCCATAAACCGTATCTGGCCCGTGAGTTCGGCGTCACCGCGCTGGCCTTGTTCGGTTCCGCCGCCCGTGATACCACGACTGCGGAGAGTGACATCGACATCCTGGTGGCCTTCGATGGCCCGGCGACGTCCAGGCGATACTTCGGAGTCCGGTTCTATCTGGAAGACCTGCTGGGCCGTCCTGTCGATCTGGTCACGGACAAGGCGCTGCGTCCGGAGCTGCGCCCCCATGTCGAACGGGAGGCCATCCGTGTC
>CAYMHN010000423.1:0-3764 GCA_964390235.1 uncultured Candidatus Competibacteraceae bacterium | reverse complement strand
GCAATGAATTCCCGGTCAACGTCCATACGCCCGATCAGCAGGTCGCGCCGCGCGATCATTGAACAACCTCAAGCGCCAGGTCCGCGAGTGCTGCCTCAAAGGTCTTGCCGATGCTCGCGGCCAGCATCGGGGTCTCGGATGTCATGGCGCGGCCACCTTCGACATCGGCAAGGTCGGTCGCGGCTGTTGCGACCGTCCCGTCCGTCAGCGCGATGGCCGCGGTGGCGCCCGGAAAGCCGTAGCGCACGCGGTAATCCTCCAGAGTGGTTTCCAATCGCGCTTCGAAGTCAGCTGTAGTCTGCGCTCCTGCCGGGATGCCGGCCCCGAAGGAGATGATCAGGCTGACGGCAATCAAATGGGCACGCATGTCACCGCTCCGATGGACCAAGGGCCAAACCCTGCCGAGACGGCACGACCTCGGTCACCGCCACCGCACGAGTGAACATCGTGCCGCGGTTCCACCACACCACGATGAACGCCACGACGACGAGGATCCAGGTGTCCCAAGGCTGGGCATCCGGCCAGAACGGATTGATGAGTTGCCAATGAAACAGCATTGGCCACAGAAGGCTGCCCTTCGCGTGGTTGAAGATCGGCGTGACGAGTACCGCCAGCACCACGTTGCCCACGAAGAACGGCAGGAAATTCCATTCGGCGAAGACCGTGCCCGCGAGAAAGAACGCCGGCAGATGCCAGAACCCCCAGATCGCGCCGATGAGCAGACCGGCCCAGATCGGCGCCATATGCCGCTGCAGCAAGGGCTGCGCCACTCCGCGCCAGCCGAACTCCTCGATTGGGCCCAGAAACAGCATCAGGAACAGGACCGCCACGACCGGGTCAATTCCCTCGGGCGGCAGCACCGCCAGAACCGGGCCACCCTTGATGAGCGAGCCCGCGACGAAGACAAGCGGCAGACCGATCAGGATGAAGGACGCCCAGCCGGCCGAACACCGCCACAGCAGGAGCCGGGACAGGAAGGCCCGGATGCCAGACATGCCGGAGTAGAGGAACACGACCACGAAGGCTGAGATTGCGGGCGACCAAGTCGCGAGGAAAAAGAACGGATGCGATCCGCTGATCTCGCCGAACCTGGCTGCGGCCATGTCAGGAAAGAAGATGTAGGTCCCGATCAGACCCCAGGTGACCAGAAAAGTGAGGACGAAGAAGGCGACAAGCGCAGATGAAGGTATTCTGACCGGGAGTGTCGAACGCGATTCGATCTTCATCGGAAAACCCCCAAGGACTGGAACAGTCCAAAGATAAATTTCTTCCTGTAAATTTTCCGGAGTTCAGGCAGGGCGATCGCGCCGGGACGGCACTCCTACAGCAATGGACGGGGGGTGTAGGAGGTCCGTCCCGGGCCGATATACGCCTCCTCGATGCGCTGCTCGCTCAACATCCGACCCGGTAAGCATAGTGCTCCCGAAAATTTACAGGAAGAGTTATTGTCGCTGTTGCGGATGCGGGCGGAACGACTGGCTCCATGAGCGACATAGCCGCCAGCTTGCGGCGGCTTGTCGTCGAACGTGCCCGCAATCGCTGCGAGTATTGCGGTTTATCGCAGTCTGGCCAGGAAGCGATCTTTTACATCGATCACGTCATACCCGGGAACCGCAGACTGACCTTGAGACCGGGTTGATTGTCGCTCAGTTCGAGCCGGGCGTCGTGCAGTTTCGCCACGGCCCGCACCAGGCTCAGTCCCAGGCCGCTGCCCGGTTGCTTGCGGGCGCTGTCCAGGCGCACGAAGCGCTCCAGCACGCGCTCGCGTTCGGTGGCCGGGATGCCGGAGCCGTTGTCGGCCACGGTGAGCACGACCTTGGTGCCCGACCGCGTGACTGCAAGCTCCACCCGACCCCCAGCGGGGGTATACTTGACGGCATTGTCCAGCAGATTGCCCACCGCCTGGGCTAGCAGGCGGCGATTGCCCTGGATGATCGCCCGGGGATCGGCTTGGTGGGTGAAACTCAGGCCCTGGTCCTCGGCCACGGCGCCGTACAGATCGGCCAGATCATCGACCATGCCAGCCAGCTCGATCCTGCCCCAGTCATTGCGTTTCACCCCGGCCTCGGCCTGGGCGATGCTGAGCAAGGCGTTGAAGGTCTTGAGCATCTCGTCGGTGTCCTGGATGCTTTGCTCCAGCACGGCGCGGTATTCGTCCTCGCTGCGCGCTTCCAGCAGGGTGACTTCCAGCCGGTTGCGCAGGCGGTTGAGCGGCTTGCGCAGATCGTGGGCCACATTGTCGGTGACCTGGCGCATGCCGCCCAGCAACTGTTCGATCCGGGTCAGCATCTGGTTGAGCTTGCGGCCCAGTTCGTCGAATTCGTTGTCGCGCCGGCTGATCGGGATGCGGCGGGTCAGATCGCCGGCCATGATGTCGCCCGCCGTGCGGCTGACCGCATCGATCCGGCGCAGCGTGTAATGCCCCAGGATCAGACTCCCCGGCAGGGCCAGCAGGAAGATCACCGCGATCACCGCCAGACTCACGGTGAAGATGTGCTCCAGCAGGAATTCATCGTCGTGCAGGTCGCGTCCGACCAGCAACCGGTAACCGTCCGGCAGGGTGGTGACCATGACCCGCACCCGGTCGTCACGGCGTGCCGCGCCGACTTGCAGGACATCGCCCAGCGCCAGGGTGGCATAGCTGCGTGGCGCGTCGCCGCGCAGCGCTTCCAGGCCGGGCGGCCAGTTGCTGAGCTGGCCCGCCAGTCGTTGCCGGTCCGGGCTCCACAGCAGGTAGAAGAAGATCCGCTGCTCGTCCTCACGCGAACGACGGCGGATGGTGTCCAGCAGTACCGGCAGGGACTGGCGCTGGTAAAGATTGATCAGGATTTCGGTTTCCAGCCGCAGTCGCGCGTCGGTCTGGGCTTCCAGATGCCGCTCCGTGGACCAGTAGATGAAGGCCAGTCCGGAAGCCGCGACCAGGCTGAAGCCGCAGGCATAGATCAGCGCGGTGCGGAATGCCGTGGTGCGCAGCAAGCGCCGGACATAGTCAGGCTTCATACAGCGAGTAACCGGCACCGCGCACCGTATGCAGCAGTGGCGGGGCGAAGTCCTTGTCGATCTTGGCGCGCAGCCGGCTGATGTGGACGTCGATCACATTGGTCTGCGGATCGAAGTGATAATCCCAGACGTTTTCCAGCAGCATGGTGCGGGTGACGACCTGGCCTTCGTGACGCATCAGGTATTCCAGCAGGCGGAACTCACGCGGTTGCAGCTGGATCCTCTGATCGGCCCGGGTCACCTTGCGCTTGAGGCAGTCCAGCTCCAGGTCGGCGACCCGCAGCAGGGTGCGCTGCTGCTCGGGCTGGGTGCGGCGTACCAAAGCCTGTAGGCGTGCCAGCAGTTCGCTGAAGGCATAGGGCTTGATCAGGTAGTCATCACCGCCGGCGGTCAGGCCCTGGACCCGGTCGTCGACCTCGCCCAGCGCACTGAGGATCAGCGCGGGACTGCCGTCGCCCGCGCCGCGCAGGGCGCTGATCAGGCTCAGGCCATCGCGGCCGGGCAGCATGCGGTCGACGATCAGCGCGTCGTAATGCCCCTCCAGCGCCAGTGCCAGTCCGCTGTCGCCGTCGCCGGCCAGATCGACCACATGACCGCTTTCGCGCAGCCCTTTGGCCAGATAGGCGGCCGTCTCCTGATCGTCTTCAATAACCAATAATTTCATGGGCTTGATGATAAAACTTCGAGATCATCCTGCACATGACGATTTGTTAACCTTGTCGCAAGCTTACGGCAAGGTGAAGCCGGGCAAGATAATCTTGTTT
>CAYMHN010000422.1:0-3766 GCA_964390235.1 uncultured Candidatus Competibacteraceae bacterium | reverse complement strand
ACCGGGGTGGCGGGGGGTGTCGGCGGTGGCTGCGCAGCCGGGCCGGGGACCGGGATCCGCTCGGTCCGCAGACCGGCTTCGTCCTCATCCACAGGTTCGAATGACGGCGGTGAGGGCGGTGGAGCCGCCACCGGTGGTGGCGGCACATCATCCAGCAAATCGAAATCATCCTCCGGCACGCCATGGTCCGTATCCGGGACCGCGGCCGGTGGGACTCGCGGTGGTTTGAAGATCAGCGAATCTTCCCAGTCGTCCGGGATCACCGGCGCCGAACCGGAAGCCGGAGTCGGGGCATCGGCCGGAGGCTTGGTTGCCGGCAGATCGGGATCGGGAACGGCGGCGGGCGGGCGGAAGAACTCCCGATCGGCGGGCAGGTGATCGTCCGGCGTGTGCTGTTGCCAGGCGGGCGACTCGGGCTCCTCGTCCAGGCCCAGCGGGTCGCCGTCCCGGGTGGGGGCAACCGGCGAGTCCAGATCCAGGGAATCGGGAGCGGGCGGCAGCTTGGCCGATGCCTTCTCGAATTGCTCGCGCACATCGACCAGTTCGGTGATCACGCTGAACAGATCGGAACTCTCGCCGGCATAGTCCGGGAGGGGCGCCGCCGGCGGGGCCACAGCGGAATCCCCGCTGCCTATTCCCGCCAGGATCTCGTAGTCTCCCAGGCAGATCAGATCCTGGTCGTTGAGCAGCACGCTGTTGCCGCGCCCGACCCGCTGGTCGGCATGGTTGATGAATACCCCGTTGGTGCTGGTATCGATGAGATAATAATCGCCATCGCGATATTCCACCGCGCAGTGACTTTTGGACAGCACCATCTCCGGGTCGGGCAATACCCAGTCATTCTCCGGCGCACGACCGATGCGCATCCGGCCTCGGTCAAGCTGCCGGCTGGTCTCGTGGCCCGGCGATAGTCGCTGGTAACTGGTGATGGTCAAGGTCAAAGGCATAGTCGGATCATATTAGGCTGGTCGAAATACCCCGGGTTATGTGCTAGAAACATTAGGTCATCTCTGGCCGCCCGACAACATCAAGTTGCAATCGGAATCACATTGTGACAGAACGGAAACCTTCGCGCGCCACGCTTTCAGGGTATGCATACTTCGCGCCAGTGTACCGTTTGCGGGCGGCTGGTTCGACCACTTGACCGGTTGTGCTTGGCATTTATTTACAAATCGATATTTATAGTCTATGAAGATAGATGAATAATCCAAACCGTCCACCATGTCCGGCGGACCAGCGCGGCAGCCCTCGACAAGACCACGAATTTTAAGGGGATCAGAAGTGCATGAGTAAAATCGATGTTGCGGCACTGTTGCAACCCGTCAGCGCCGAAGCACCCTGTGGCGACAATCTGGAATACGATCCGGAATTTCGCACCCTGGAGATCGCCGCCCAGGGCAAACCCGAGACCCAATTCAGCCCGGCCGAACCACCGGACTGGAAACAGATCGCCGCCAAGGCTCCGGAATTGCTGAAGCGCAGCCGTGACCTGCGGGTCCTCACCCATCTGGCCGACGCCGGTCTGCACCTCGGCGACTGGTCCACCTTCAGCGATTGCCTGAACCTGATGCACGGCCTGCTGGAACAGCACTGGGACCATGTCCACCCGCAACTCGACCCGGACGACGGCGATCCGACCTTCCGGGTCAATGCGGTAGTCGCCCTGTCACCACCAACCGGCACCCAGGGCATGCAGGGCATGCTGCTCAGCGTGCGTAGCGCGCCCCTGGTCAGTTCCCGACTGATCGGCCAGTTCGATCTGCGCGACATCGAGATCGCCACCGGCAAGCTGACCGTGGAACTGCCCGAGGACGAGATGCCCAAGCTGGCGGCCATCAACGCCGCCTTCATGGACGTCGATCTCGACGCCTTGCAGGTCGAGGCCGCCACCATCGCCGCCGCCGCCGCCGCCACCACCGGCATCGAAGTGGTACTGACCGAGCGGCTGGGTGCCAGCCAGGCTCCCGACCTCAGCGCGCTGGCTACCGAATTGCACAGCGCCCACAAGGTCCTGGTCGAGCAGCTCGCCGCCCGGGGGGTGAAAACCACCACCGAGGAAGCCGCGCCCGAGGAGACCGGCATGACAACCGAGAGTGCCGCCACCGGTGGTGGCCCCGCCCCGGTACCCGTCCGTGGCGAAATCACCAGCCGCGAGGATGTCACCTTGATGCTGGACAAGATCTGCGCCTACTATGCCCGTCATGAACCGTCCAGCCCGGTTCCGCTGCTGCTGAAGCGAGCCAAGCGGCTGGTATCCATGGATTTCATGGACATCCTGCGCGACATGGCACCGGATGCCCTGGGGCCGGTCCAGGCGCTGCGTGGTCAGACCGAAGAATCCGGCGGATGAGGCAGGCAATTCGGTATTGATCGACTATAGTTACCGTTGGTGCGAGCACCCTACTCAGTAAAGAGGATCAAGCGATGGCTCAAAGCAGTCAGAAGTTCATTCAGCGCAACCGCGCACCGCGCGTCCAGATCGAATACGACGTCGAGGTCTATGGTTCCGAGAAGAAAGTCCAGTTGCCCTTTGTGATGGGGGTGATGGCCGATCTGTCGGGCAATCCCGCCGATCCGCTGGCGCCGGTCGCGGACCGCAAGTTCATGGAAATCGACATCGACAACTTCGATGAACGCATGAAGGCCATGAAACCGCGCGCCGCCTTCCGGGTACCCAACACCCTGACCGGCGATGGTGAACTCAGCGTCGATATCACCTTCGAGAGCCTGGACGATTTCTCGCCCGCCGCCGTGGCCCGCAAGGTGGAACCCCTGCGCAAGCTGCTCGACGCCCGCACCCAGCTGTCCAACCTGATGACCTATATGGACGGCAAGACCGGCGCCGAGGAATTGATGAACAAAGTGTTACAGGACCCGGCCCTGCTGCAAGCACTGGCTTCATCCCCCAAGGCTGGCGATACCTCCGGCGAAGCCGAAACCAAGGAGTAAGCGACCATGTCCGAAGCCAACACCCAAGCCCAGCAGGCCGAAGCCCAGACCCTTGAATTCGGCGAGTTCGAATCGCTGCTGCAAAAGGAATTCAAACCCCGTTCCGACTCGGCCAAGGAAGCGGTCGAGACCGCCGTCCGCACCCTGGCCGAACAGGCCCTGGCCGATGCCACGGTGGTCTCCGGCGATGCGCTGAAGACCATCGAGTCGATGATCGCGGCGCTTGATCGCAAGCTGACCGAGCAGGTCAACCAGATCCTGCACCATGCCGAGTTCCAGCAACTGGAAGGCGCCTGGCGCGGCCTGTATTATCTGATCAACAATACCGAAACCGACGAGATGCTGAAGATCAAGGTCTTCAACATCTCGAAGAAGGATCTGCACAAGACCCTCAAGCGCTACAAGGGCGTGGCCTGGGACCAGAGCCCGCTGTTCAAGAAAATCTACGAGGAGGAATTCGGCACCTTCGGCGGCGAACCCTTCGGCTGCCTGGTCGGCGACTACCATTTCGATCACAGCCCGCCGGATGTCGAACTGCTGGGCGAGATGGCCAAGATTTCGGCCGCCGGCCATACGCCGTTTCTCGCCGGCGCGGGGCCCACCACCATGGGCATGGACTCCTGGCAGGAACTGGCCAATCCGCGCGATCTGACCAAGATCTTCCAGACCCCGGAATACGCCGCCTGGCGTAGCCTGCGCGATTCCGAGGACTCGCGCTACATCGGTCTGGCCATGCCGCGCTTTCTGGGCCGCCTGCCCTATGGCGCCAAGACCGATCCGGTCGACGAGTTCGATTTCGAGGAAGATACCGAGGGCG
>CAYMHN010000421.1:0-3785 GCA_964390235.1 uncultured Candidatus Competibacteraceae bacterium | reverse complement strand
ACGGTCGCGTACCGCCCGGAAACCGTGCCCGCTGCCGCCGCCGCGTCGACCAGCTCCAGCAAGCGCGGCGCCCGGGGATCGACCGGATGGAACCGGTGACCGAAACCGGGCACGAACTTGCCGCCGGCGATGAAGAAGGCGTCCAGTACCGTTTCCGCCGCGGCTTGCAGGGAGGTACCGTCCGCCTCGCCGCGCGCGGCTATGGTCCGGTAGAGTTCCACCGCCTGCTCGCCGGCCCCGCCATGCACATCGCCCAGCACATTGACCGCCGAGGCCATGGCATTGTTGAGCCCCACGCCGCAAGTGGTCGCCATGCGGGCGATGGCGATGCTGGGTGCCTGCGGGCCATGGTCGACCGCCGCCATCAGGGCCGCGTCCAGCAGATCGCTTTGTTCAGGGCTCGGCAGTTCACCGCGCAGCATCAGCCAGATCATTCCGGCGAAGCTCACCCGACCGATCAGTTCCTCGATGGCATAGCCCCGGTAGCGGATCACCCCGGGCGCCATGTCGATGATTTCGGTGCGCCACCAGTCGCGCATCTGCTGGACCGCTGTATCGCTCATACCGCCCCCTCTTTCCGCAAGGTTTCGATGTCGACTTCAGCATAGCCCAGTTCGCCGAGCAATTCGTCGGTGTGCTGGCCCAGGCGTGGGGGCGGTTCGTCCACCGCGGGCGCGGCCCCGTTCAGCTTGAAACCGGTGCGCACCAGCTTGATATCGCGGCCGACACCGGGCACGTTCTCGAACCGGGCCACCATGCCGCGGTCGCGGATCTGCGGCAGGTCCAAAGCCTCGGGCACGCTGAGCACGCAACCCGAAGGCACGCCGGCCTGATTCAGCAGCTCCTGCCACTCGACCGCGGGCCTGGCCGCCAGGGCTTTTTCCAGCTCGGCCTTGAGTTCGTAACGGTTCTCCAGGCGCGCCTGGCGCTGGGCAAAGCGCTCGTCGTCGCTCAGCTCGGGCCGCCCGACCACCCGACAGACCGCCTCGAACTGCTCCTGCTTGTTGGCGGCGATATTGAGCAAGCCGTGGCCGGTGGCGAAGGTCCCCGAGGGACTGGCGGTGAAGTTCTCGTTGCCCAGCGGATAGGGTTCGCGCCCGGCGATCAGATAATTCGAAACCACCCAGCCCATGGTCGCCATGGTCGCTTCCAGCATGGACACGTCGATGAAACAGCCTTGATTGCCGTTGTTCGCCCGTCCGGCCAGGGCGCCGGCGACGGCGAAAGCCGCCGTGATACCGCCGATGGTGTCGGCCATCGGATAGCCGACCCGGTAGGGCGCGGTATCCGGGCTGCCGGTGATGCTCATCACCCCGGACAGCCCCTGGATGATCTGGTCGTAAGCGGGCAGGCCGCGCATCGGCCCTTCCTGACCGAAACCGGAGATGGCGCAGTAGATCAGGGCCGGATTCTCCCGCTTCAACACCTCATAGCCGAGGCCGAGGCGGTCCATCACAGCGGGGCGGAAGTTCTCGACCAGCACGTCGGCGCTGCGCACCAGCCGCTTCAGCACCTCCTTGCCGCGCGGATGTTTCAGATTGACGGTGATCGAGCGCTTGCCCGGATTCTGGGCCAGAAAGGAAACCCCCATGAACCCGGCGTTCAGTTCCTGGTCGGCGCCGAGCTGGCGGGCCAGATCCCCGGAGCCGGGCACCTCGACCTTGATCACGTCAGCCCCCAGGTGCGCCAGCTGGTGGCAGCAAAAGGGTCCGGCGAGGACATTGGTGAGGTCCAGGACGCGGACCTTGTGCAGCGGTTTCGACTCCACGGGTGTTTCCTCCGATGAGGGGCGCGGCAAATTTCATCATGGACGGAATGAAATTCTATGCACACATTGGCAGGACTACCATAGGATACGCTTGTCGGATGCACCCGAACCGCCGGCTTCGATAATACTTGCCCCGGGCGGCGCAATACCGGTTTAATGGGCGGCGAACAACATCCGAACCCACAGGAGGCACACCATGCGTACATCCCTGAAGCTGCTGAGCACCACCCTGCTGGCCGGCCTGATCGCCGCCGGGCCGGTCGCCGCCGATGTGCTGGACCGGATCAAGGAGCGCGGCACTCTGGTGGTCGGCATCCGGGCCGACTACAAGCCCTACGGGTTTCTCGATCCGGACGGCAATAACATCGGCATCGAGCCGGAGTTGGCCCGCGACGTGGCCGAGAAGCTCGGCGTGGACATCGAATTCGTGCCGGTCATCGCCTCCAACCGCATGCAGTTCCTGCAACAGGGCCGCATCGACCTGATGATCGCCACCATGACCGATACCGAGGAGCGGCGCCGCGCGGTCCATATCGTCCAGCCCAATTACTACTCGTCCGGCACCAATATCCTGACCCCCAAGGGCACCGGGTTCAGCGAATGGGAGGACCTGCGCGGCCGGCCGATCTGCGGCATCCAGGGCGCCTTCTACAACCGCAAGACCCAGGAGGAGTTCGGCGCCAATATCGTCGCCTTCACCGGCACCGCCGAGGTACTGACGGCGCTCCAGCAAGGCCGTTGCCAGGCCTTCGTCTACGATGATTCGTTCATCAACGCGCGCTTGCAGGAAGCCGAATGGGCCGATTACGAGATGCCGCTGGAGACCATAGACGATGCCCCCTGGGGCCTGGCGGTGACGCATGGCGAGGACGGCTTTTATGAATTCATGGCCGAGATGATCGCCGAGTGGCACAAGACCGGCCGCATCATCGAACTGGAGCAGAAGTACGGGGTGGACCCGATCCCGTTCACCCAGCGCATGCACGAGGAGTTCCAGGGCAGCTGAGGGGGGCGGGTGGAATTCATCGCCGACTGGTTCCGTCAGCTCTATTTCGACACCGGCATCAATCTGACCATCATCCACGACGATTTCGATCGTCGCCGGATGCTCAACGGACTGCTGATGACGCTCAAGTTGTCGGCGATCTGCCTGGTCCTGTCGGTGATCATCGGCGTGGTCGGCGCCTGGTTGCAGGGTTCGCGGCTGGTCTGGACCCGGCGGCTGGTGCAGGGTTACATCCAGTTCTTCCGCAACACTCCGCCGCTGGTGCAGCTGTATTTCTTCTTCTTCGCGGTCGGCAGCCTGCTGCCCCGGGTGCCGAACGAGTTCGGCTTCATGCAGCCGATGATCGACAACTTCACCTGGGCGGTGATCTCGCTGTCGTTCTTCGCCGGGGCCTTCAATGTCGAGATCTTCCGCTCCGGCATCGAGGCGGTGCCGGAATCGACCGTGCAGGCGGCCGAGTCGCTGGGCTTCAACCGCTTGCAGATCTATGTCTACATCTTGCTGCCACTGGCCTTTCGGGTCTGCCTGCCGGCGCTGAACAACAATCTGGTCAATCTGATCAAGACCACCACCCTGGCCTATGCCATCGCCGTACCGGAAATGCTGTACGTGGCCAACCAGATCTGGTCGGACGCGGTCAATGTGCCGGAGATGATGACTTTTCTGCTGTTCGCCTCTGTGATCCTGGTCGGCGCGCTGGTCTGGGTCATGCATCGCTGGGAACGGGCCATGCGCCTGCCCGGCTTCGGAGTCGGTCGGTGAGCCGACGCCCGCCGCGCGATCTGTATGGCGATACCGATCTGCCGGTGCTGCTGCCAGTGGCCGAGCGGCTGCACCGTCAGGCCGAGCAGGACCGACTGCTGGGCGCGCCGCGGTTGCGGCTGCGCGCCGGCCATGGCCTGTGGCTGAGCGCGCTGGTGCTGCTCGCCATCGCCGTCGCCGAGGCCCAGAGCGGCGCGTTGGGCGAACCCATCCATCAGGTCATGGCCCGCTGGACCCCGCTGCTGCTCA
>CAYMHN010000420.1:0-3786 GCA_964390235.1 uncultured Candidatus Competibacteraceae bacterium | reverse complement strand
CTGAGCGTGGAAGGTGGCAAGGAGACCAGCATCGGCGTGCGCCGCCCCGGCGAGTTGCTGGCCGAGGCCGCGGCGCTGCGCGAGCAGCCGCACGAGTTCACCGCCCGGGCTTCGGGCAAGGCCGAGCTGGTGCTGCTGCCCCGCGGCGTCATCGCCCCGATCCTGGAGCGCAACAAGGAGGCGACCGCGCTGCTGTCGCGCTATGCCAGCATCAATGCCGCCGGCGGCTTCATCAGCGGGCTGTTCAATCTGCGCGGCAAGGTGGAGCGCGAGGAACTCGCCGAACTGATCGGCAGCATCGGCCTCAAGCGGGTAGCGGCGGGCGATCTCATCGTCCAGCAGGACGATCGCGAGGACCGGCGCCTGTATGTGGTCCGCCGGGGCACGGTCCAGGTCCAGCGGACTGAAGACGGCAATGACTATCCCCTGGCCAGCCTGAACCAGGGCGAACTGTTCGGCGAGCAGTCCTGTCTGCGGGATCAGCCGCAGCCGGCCAGCGTCCGGGCCGATAGCGATACCGTGTTGCTGGTGATTCCGCAGCGGACGGCGCGCGCCTTGCTGGAGCGCAATCCCAAGCTGCGCGAGGTGTTGGAGGAGCGGATTCGCTCCGGCGAGCGCGAACTGGAGCGCCAGAAGCAGCTGGCCGAGCGCCGCTCACGTCCGCTGCGCCTGGACCTGCACAGCAAGGCCGGCCTGGGCGAGCGGGTGCTAAAGCGTTTCCCGCTGGTCGAGCAGGCCGAGGAAATGGACTGCGGGGCTGCCTGCCTGGCGATGATCTGCAAGCATTACGGCATCGCCATGACCCTGGGCAAGCTGCGCGAGATGGCCAATGTCACCACCGAGGGCGCCACCCTGGACAGCCTGGCGCGGGTGGGCGAATCGCTGGGTTTCACCACCCGCGGCGTCAAGTGTACCTACCAGATGCTGCTCGGTTTCGAGCTGCCGTTCATCGCCCACTGGGAGGGGTATCACTACATCGTCGTCTACGGCGTGTCCAAGCGCCAGGTCTGGGTGGCCGATCCGGCGCTGGGTTTTCGCAAGCTGAGCCGGGAGGAATTCGAGAAGGGCTGGACCGGCACCAGCCTGCTGTTCACCCCCGGCAGCCAGCTGCTGCAAGTCGCCGCCGCCCATTCCCCCTGGTTGCGCTTCGTGCGCCTGCTCGCTCCCCATAAAAAGGTGATCGGGCACCTGTTCCTGGCCACCCTGATCATCCAGCTGCTGGGCATCGCGCCCCCCATCATCATCCAGAACATCCTCGACCGGGTGCTGGTGCAGCAGAGCTTCCAGCTGCTGAACGTGCTGATCATCGGCTTCGTCCTGGTGCAGTTGTTCGCCCAACTGACAGTGCTGATGCGTACCTGGCTGACCAATTACCTGGTGCGCAATCTGGATTTCGCGATGATGTCGCAGTTCTTCAAGCACACCCTGGCCCTGCCGCTGGCTTTTTTCGCCAAGCGCCGGACCGGCGACATCTTCGCCCGCTTCCAGGAAAACCATACCATCCGGCGGTTTCTGACCGAATCCACCATCAGCACCCTGTTGAATCTGCTGATGGTGTTTCTCTACTTCGCGGTGCTGTTCATGTACAGCGCCTATATGGCGACGCTGCTGATGGTACTGATGGTGCCGATGGCGCTGCTGGTGCTGCTCATCACCCCGCGGATCAAGCATTACGCCCGCCGCGACTTCGAGACCTCCACCGATGCCGAGGCCCTGCTGATGGAGACCCTGAGCGGCGCCGAGACCATCAAGGCCATGGGCATCGAACGCAGCATGCGGCTGAAATGGGAACAGCGCTATGCCAAGGCCTTGCAAGTCCAGTTTCAGGCGCGCCAATTCGAGGCCTGGGTCGGTCTCGGCAGCCAGCTGCTCGGCGCCATCACCACCGCGGTGATCCTCTGGGTAGGCGCCAGTCTGGTACTCAGCCAGCAGCTCACCATCGGCCAGCTGATCGCCTTCAATATGCTGATGGGCAGCGTGATGGCGCCGCTGATGGGGCTGATCGGCATGTGGGACGAACTGCACGAGGCGGGGGTGGCGATGGAGCGGCTGGGCGATGTGCTGGACCTGGAGCCGGAACAGAAACCCGAGCAGCAGGTCTCGCGCATCCTGCTGCCCGATCTGCGCGGCGACATTCGCCTGGAAGGCGTGTATTTCCGCTACGGAGACAAGGAAACCCCGTATGTGCTGGAGAACGTCAATCTGGACATCAAGGCCGGCGAGACCGTCGCCATCGTCGGCCACAGCGGGTCCGGCAAGACCACCCTGGCCAAGCTGCTGGTGGGTTTCTATCCCCCCACCGAGGGCCGGATCCTGATCGACGGCTACGATCAGGCGCTGATCGACAAGGAATATTACCGGGCCCGGATCGGCTACGTGATGCAGACCAATCTGCTGTTCTCCGGCACCGTCGCCGAGAACATCGCGCTGGGCGATGACAACCCCGACCGGCGCCGCCTGGTCGAGGCCGCCAAGCTGGCCGACGCCCACGGCTTCATCAGCGGTCTGACCCTGGGCTACGAGCAGGTCGTGGGCGAGCGCGGCGTCGGTCTGTCCGGCGGCCAGAACCAGCGCATCTGCATCGCCCGGGCGCTGTACCGCGACCCGCGGCTGCTGATCTTCGACGAGGCCACCTCGTCGCTGGATACCCAGTCCGAGGCCAATATCCTGCGCAACCTGGCCGAGGTGCTGGAAGGCCGTACCGCCCTGGTCATCGCCCACCGGCTCAGCACCATCATGAGCGCCGACAAGATCCTGGTCATGTACCAGGGCCGGATCGTCGAGGAGGGTGACCACCACAGCCTGCTGGAACGCCAGGGCATGTACTATCAGCTGATCCACAAGCAGATCGCTGCGGCATGAAGCCCTTCACGCCATGAAACCGTTCACTTTGGGCCAGGCTGGCACGCCGGGCTATGGCGATCTGCTGGAGCGGATCGAGATCCTGCGTTCCAGCCTGCGCTGGGCGACCCGGCTGGAGCGGGCCGAGATCCAGCGCTTGCTGGAGCAGTGCAATGCCTTGCGCGACGAGGTGCTGGGCCTGTCGCGCAAGCAACGCTTCGTGCTGGCCTCCGGCGGCGTGGAGCCGAGCCCCCCCGAACCGGCGGCCCCCGCGCAGCGGCGCGCGGCCCTGCTGGCCCGTGATTTCGCCTTCGAAGGCGTGTTCGGCGACAATCCCCGGCTGCTGCAAGCCCTGGAAATCGCCGAGAAGGCGGCCCCCACCGATCTGCCGGTATTGATCCGCGGCGAGTCCGGCACCGGCAAGGAACTGCTGGCCAAGGTGGTCCACGCCAATGGCGGCCGCGGCCGGGGACCGTTCCTCTCGGTCAACTGCGGCGCGATTCCGGAGAATCTGCTGGAGTCGGAGCTGTTCGGCCATCAGAAGGGCGCGTTCACCGGCGCGGTGGCCGACCGCAAGGGCCGCTTCGAGAGCGCCAACGGGGGCACCATTTTTCTCGACGAGATCGGCGAGCTGCCGCTGTCCGGCCAGGTCAAGCTGCTGCGGGTGTTGCAATCGCGCGAGATCCAGCGGGTCGGCTCGGACCGGACCATCCAGGTCGATACCCGCATCATCGCCGCCACCAATCGCGATCTGCTCGTCAGGGTGGGCGAGGGCCAGTTCCGCGAGGACCTGTACTACCGGCTCAACGTGGTCACGCTGCCGCTGCCCACGCTGGCCGAGCGGCGCGAGGACATCGCCCTGCTTGCCAACCACTTCCTCGCCAAACTCGCCGAGCACGGCGGCTCGGCTGGCGCCGCTCGCTCCGACCCCGCGCAACGAGACGC
>CAYMHN010000419.1:0-3799 GCA_964390235.1 uncultured Candidatus Competibacteraceae bacterium | reverse complement strand
CGCGCCGCTGCCGCAGGCATCAACAAGCGCATCACCGAGGCGTTCGACGTGCGCAAGGGCAAGCCCGACCCGGAAGCCAGCGCCCTGTCGGGCGGCAACCTGCAGAAGTTTGTGGTCGGGCGCGAGCTCGACCGTGGCCCTAAGCTCCTGGTCATCAACCAGCCGACCTGGGGGGTGGATGCCGGGGCAACCGCGGTCATTCGCCAGGCACTGATCAATCTTTCCAGGTCGGGCTCGGCCGTTTTGGTTATCAGCCAGGATCTCGACGAGATCTTCGAGATTGCCGACCGTGTCGCCGTCATTTCACGCGGCGAGCTGTCGGCGCCGAGACCCGCCGGCGAAACCAATCGCGAAGAGATCGGCCTGCTCATGGCCGGCGCCCACGAGACAGCATCCCGGCCGAGTGCCGCACAAAATACCGCCAAGCGGGAGGTCCACCGTGCGGCTGATCCTTGAGAGGCGCTCTGAACGCTCCCAGGTGATGGCGGTTGTGTCGCCGGTCATCGCCATCGGGCTCACGCTTCTTGCCGGCGCCGCCATCTTCGCGGCGCGCGGGATCGATCCGCTCTATGGGCTCTACATCTATTTCATCGACCCGCTCACCACCTTGTGGTCACTCGAGCAGCTGGTGGTCAAGGCAACGCCCCTCATCCTCATCGGCGTCGGGCTTGCCATCTGCTTCAGGGCCAATGTCTGGAACATCGGCGCCGAAGGCCAGCTCACCATGGGCGCCATCCTCGGCAGCATGATCCCGATCCTGATGCCCGGCTGGCAGTCACCGCTTGCGCTGGCAGCGATGATGGCGCTCGGCTGCCTCGGCGGCATGGCATGGGCAGCGATCCCGGCCCTGTTCAAGAACCGCTACGGGGCGAGCGAGATCCTCACCAGCCTGATGCTGGTCTATGTCGCGCTGCTGTTCCTCGACTGGATGGTGCGTGGACCCTGGCGGGATCCGGCGGGCTTCGGCTTTCCGCAGTCGGTGAGGTTCACCGGCTGGCATCTCATGCCGCCACTTTATGGCACCGTGCATCTGGGGACGGTGATGGCAGTGGTCATCGCCGTGATCCTGGCGGTGGTGGTGGGGCGCACGCTCACCGGCTTTGAGGTGAAGGTGCTGGGCAGCGCGCCGCGGGCCGGCCGGTTCGCCGGCTTCTCGCGTCCTCGCATGGTGCTGTTCGTCTTTCTCCTCTCAGGCGCCTTGGCCGGTCTTGCCGGTCTGATCGAAGTGACAGCGACCGTGCGCCAGCTTCAGCCCACGATCTCGCCGGGCTACGGCTTCACCGCCATTATCGTAGCGTTTCTCGGCCGGCTCAATCCCATCGGCGTGCTGTTCGCGGGCTTCCTTTTGGCGCTGAGCTATATCGGCGGCGAAGCGGCCCAGATCACGCTTGGCATCTCCGACAAGATCGCCAGGGTTTTCCAGGGCATCCTGCTGTTCTTCGTGCTGGCCTGCGACACGCTGATTCTTTATCGCGTCCGGTTTGAGACGGCGGCACGCGCACACCGCCTGGCCCGCCCGGTCCCGGGAGAGTGACGGCCATGATCGGGCTCGAAGCCGTCATCCTCACCGTTATCACCGCCGCCACACCGCTGTTGCTGGCAGCCCTGGGCGAACTCATCTCGGAGCGTTCGGGCGTGCTCAATCTCGGCGTGGAAGGCATGATGGTGATGGGCGCGGTGTGCGGTTTCGGTGCCGCGTTCGTGACCGGCTCGCCGCTGCTTGGCGTGCTCGCTGCCATCGGTGCCGGCATGGGGCTGGCCCTGCTGTTTGCGCTGCTCACCGTCACCTTGGTCGCCAATCAGGTGGCGACCGGGCTGGCGCTGACCCTTCTCGGGCTTGGACTGTCCGGGCTCATCGGCGAGGCGTTCATCGGCCAGCCGGGCGTGCGGCTCACCAGGATCTATATCGCCGGGCTCACCGATCTGCCGGTCATCGGCCGCATCGTCTTCGGCCAGGATCCGCTCGTCTACCTGTCCCTGGCGTTGACCGGCGTCGTTGCCTACGTGCTGTCGCGCACCCGCATCGGGCTCACCATCCGCGCCGTGGGAGACAACCATCACTCCGCCCATTCGCTCGGCTTTCACGTGATCGCCACCCGCTATGGCTGCGTCTTGTTCGGCGGCGCGTGTTCCGGGCTGGCGGGCGGCTATCTGTCGCTCGCCTACACGCCGCAATGGATCGAGAACATGACCGCCGGGCGGGGCTGGATCGCCATCGCGCTTGTCGTGTTTGCCTCCTGGCTGCCGTTCCGGGTGGCGCTTGGCGCCTATCTGTTCGGCACCGTCATGATCCTCGGCTTTTATCTCCAGGGCATGGGCTTCGGCATTCCGTCCCAGTTCCTGTCCTCGCTGCCCTATCTTGCCACCATCTTGGCCTTGGTGGTGATTTCGGGAAGCCGTATGCTGACGCGCGTCAATGCGCCGGCCTGCCTCGGGCAGTCGTTCGTGCCGGAGCGCTGATGAGTCGCCGTTCGTCCTCTCGCGGCCGGGGCGGATGGATGCATGGGAGCCGCTTGGAACCGTTCGACGGGAGGGAAGCAATAGTCATGATCAAGAAAGCAAGTCTGATCGCCGGGCTCGCACTGGCCATATCGCTGGGCTCGGCCTCGGCTGAAGAAACCGTCAAGGCCTGCTGGGTCTATGTCGGGCCGATCGGCGACCACGGCTGGACCTATCAGCACGACCAGGGACGCCAGAAGGTGGTGCAGGAACTCGGTGACAAGGTCGAGACCGTCTATCTGGAGAGCGTCTCGGAGGCCGATGCGGAGCGGGCCATCGAACGGCTGGCGCGAGACAACTGCGCCATCACCTTCACCACCTCGTTCGGCTTCATGGAGCCGACGCTGCGAGTGGCGGAGCGGCATCCGAACCTGAAGTTCGAGCACGCCACCGGCTACAGGCGCGCCGACAACGTCGCCACCTATGACGCCAAGTTCTACGAGGGCCGCTACGTGATCGGCCAGATCGCGGCGCGGGTCTCAGAGACGGGAACCGCCGGGTATGTCGCCTCCTTCCCCATCCCCGAGGTGGTTTCCGGCATCAACGCCTTCATACTTGGCGCCCAGTCGATCAACCCCGACTTCAAGGTTCGCATCGTCTGGGTGAACACCTGGTACGACCCGGGCCGCGAGGCCGACGCTGCCAAGGTGCTGTTCGGCCAGGGCGCCGACATCATCTCCCAGCACACCGATTCCACCGCGCCGCTGCAGATCGCCGAGGAGGAAGGCAAGCACGGCTTCGGCCAGGCCTCCGACATGATCCGGTTTGCGCCCAATGCCCAGCTCACCGCCATCACCGACGACTGGTCGGACTACTACGTGGAGCGGATCCAGGCGGTCATCGACGGCACCTGGGAATCGGCCGCGGTATGGGGTGGCCTCGATTCTGGCATGGTCAAGATGGCTCCGTTCACCAATATGGCCGACGACATCGCCGAGATGGCGGCGGAGACCACCGAGGCCATCAAATCCGGCGAGCTGCACCCGTTCGCCGGGCCGATCCATAACCAGGCCGGTGAGCTTGTCGTCGCCGAGGGCGAGACGCTGTCGGATGAGGACATTCACGGCATGAACTGGTACGTCCAGGGAATCGACGACCGGCTGCCGAATTAGGGCGGCTGGCTCGCTTAGCCTCCTTCCCGCTCGTCCCCGCGAAAGCGGGGACCCAGCAATGTTGCGGAAGGACCCACTAGGTTCCCGCCTGCGCGGGAACGAGCGGTAAAGGGACGGCCCTCATGCGCCTAACGCTCGCATGAGGACCCCTTTCCGCCTCAATGAGTGCACCCGCCGATGTCCGCCTT
>CAYMHN010000418.1:0-3802 GCA_964390235.1 uncultured Candidatus Competibacteraceae bacterium | reverse complement strand
GACCCACGGCCCGTTCTGGTTCGGCGGCCGCTGGGCACTGCCGGACACCGGCATCGTCATGAACGCGGGCCTGCACCTGTTCAGCGCCGCCCGGCCGGTGCGCCGTGCCGGCCGCGCCTACGGGGTGACCAATATGGCGCCCACCGTGGTGCGCACGACCGATGGCTCAGCCATCGCCATCGGTTGTCCCGGCGCCCGGCGCATCCCCACCACCATCGGACTGGCGCTAGCGCGCCACCTGTGCGGCGGCCAGTCCCTGCAAGCCGCCGTCTCGGCGGGCCGCTTCCATGCCGAGTCCCGCCACCAGGTCGCCCTGGAACGCGACCGGCTGGACCCGAAGTTGGCGGACGCCCTGGCCGTCCGCTTCCACAAGGTCGAGGATCAGGACCCCAAAGGCTACTACGGACCGCTGACCGCGATCCGCCGGACCGCCGACGGCGGGATCAGCTTCGGTCTGGATGATCGCGCGTTCCGGGGGTATGGCTCCGTGTGAACGCTGTCGTGGCCTGCCAAGGCTTGGTCACCCTCTATTCCTGTGCCAGACCGGGTCATGGGATGGCAAAAAGGCGTTTGAATTCCCTATCCTCCAGCAGTGCTCAATATCTCGCAGGGTCTTTCACCATGATCGAGCAACTCGCGGCGCTGTAGAGCTTCTGATTGAACCAGTTGATCGTGCCGGTCTTCTTGACGCCTTGGTCGGGATCGTTGAGGTAGACGATACCAGGTTCGACGCCGGTGAGCACGATGACGTGACAGACGCCGTACCACATCCCGCAGCACCAGAGCGGGCCGGACGTGGTCAGTATCTGGGAGAGATTATCCGCCGTGTAGTTGTTGGCCATCGGCAAGCCGATCATGCCGACGTTCTTGGCCAGCGTGATGAATTCGGCCCAGTAGAGCGGTTCCGTGTCCGCCCGCGCGTAAGCATCGGGCACCGTATTCATCGGTCCCTGGCGATGGGTCTGCTGCTGGTGGTACAGCCAGATCATCATCGCCGCAGTGTGCCAGCAGCAGTTCGGCATTTCCTGTGCCAGCAGCGGGACGTCCAGTTTGATTGACATCACTCTTCTCCTTAGGTGAATACCACGAAAGACTCTACCGATCCGTAGGGTGCGCACCGCGCACCGGCCCTGATGGTGTGCGGTGCGCACCCTACTGTTTGCCCTCACATCAGGGGAGAAGCAATTGTAGGGTGGGACATTTTTTCCAGGAAATCGCCTTAGTTCGACTTTCCCCATTTGAAGACTTGCCAGAGAGTCGGGCGGCAGCGATCCAAAACCGAATCTTTCCAGCCAAAGAGAAACCGGTCATGGGCGCACTGCCCCCGACGGGTTGACGATTATATCCGTGAAATCAATATCACGGTACGGTTCCGCGGCGATCTTTTTCAACCGGCCTGCTCCAATAGCAACAACGCGGCGGCGGCGACGAGTTCGCCGTTTCCGGAGGCCATACGGCCGTCAGGTAGCACGGGGGTGTCTTCCAAACCCGTCCTGATGCCATGGCCGCGCGCTACGGCACGTCGATTGACCGCCCAGGAAGCGATGCCGTCACCATGATGGACCTGCTCAAGTCGAACGCCGCCCGCCGCAAGCGCCTGCTCAATGGCTTCGGCGTGGGCGAGCGCGTCGTCGGGCTCGGGGTCCAGCGGTTCGACCATCGCCCGAACGCAACGCGGCGCGATTCCCGACTTGACGAAAACGCGGGCATCGGCGAGCGACAATAGACCAGCCTCGATGCCGATGCCTCGCTCAAGGAGCAGTTCGCAGAGTTCGAGGATTCCCTCTTCGCCCATGTTGGCGGTCACGAGATCAGGCAGTTCCGTCCAGGAAGCGACCAGCAACCGACGCTGCTTCGGGTCCGGTTCGACATCCGCCGAGGTGGTGAGGGAGATCGGCACTCCCGGGCAGACGGCACGGACCGCTCGCAGCGCCGCAGCACACGGCTCCGCTGCCAGCGTCTCCCGGCCCTGTGCGTCATACGGATGCAGATGCAGCGAGCGAGCACCGGCGTTTACGGCCACGCGGGCGTCTGCGGCAAGTTCTTCCGGCGTCCGGGGAAGCGCCGGGTGTTCACGGTTGCCGTTGAGCGCTGCCTGCAACAAGACTTTGCCAATCGCCATGCTGGTTCCACCTTGGTCTGACTTATAAGCATTTATCCGACGTGCGCGGCATGACGGATAAATGCTTGTTCTGGTACTTACCCCATGCGGTAAATCGCGAAATTATCGAACCCGAACCGCCCGACGCTCGCTGCAATCACGCCCGATTCGCCAGTCGAACGTTCGAGGTGGCGGATGATCTTCACGAGCGTGTCGTTGATGTAGAGGTGCACCGACGGCCCGTCGCCGCAGATGCCGAGCTTGTTCGCGGTGTCGGGACGGAGATGGTCGCTCCGTTCGGTGAAGTCCGTCGCGTACCCGCGCGAGGTTCGGCGGCCGAACGAATACCGCCCGTCCGCGTATACCATGAAGGCGTAATAGTCGCGCGAGTTCCGATCGAAGCGATACAGGAGTCCCGCCGCCGTGAGCGCGTTCGGCTGCTGCCCTTCGAGCGGGCGGACGATCACCTCCACCGATACCGGTGCCGTGCCAAGTTTAACGATGGCGTCGGAATCCGACACGCCGAGATGTCGATAGCGCACGGCCAGCGGTTCGGTTCGATTCTCCAGCCAATACAGACCGTCACGCACTCCGGTCGACCAGACCGGGTCCGGTTCCGGCGACTGGTCAAGCCACGCACCCGCCAGCCGCTGGTGCATCTGCTCCGGATCCGCTTCCGCGAAGTCGAACCCTTCGAAATAACGCGGCTCCAGGCTGATCCAGGACAGGGGGCGATCCGCGCCCGCCGTGGACGGCTCGCGCGCGCGATCGGGTCGGGCTTGGTTGAAGTCCGGTCTGGGCCCCAGTTCCGGTGTCACGTACAGCGGCGCGCCATGGAGATGGCGCAACAGGTCCTCGAGCCTTTCGGTGAATCGGTCGTCGTCCCGGAAGTCGATGAAGAGGCGACTTTGGAGATAGGATGGCAAGGCCTCGGCGGCACTTCCTCGACGCAGGAGTGGCACGAACTTGGTGTCGCTGACATTGCCGTTGAAGATTTCGCCGGTGACAATCTGTTTTTCATAGCCCACGCCGCCGATACCGGAGTTCGCCTTCGAAGCAAACACCGGCGTGCACACAAGCAGCACGAAGCGCGACTCACGGATCCGTGAGTCCATGAACCGGGTGAGGTCGGCGCCCGGCGCGAGTTCGAACTGATCGAGGTGCGCATCCACCCCGTTCAGCCGTAGCTGCGCGGCGAGTATCCGCACCCACGTCTTGTGCTCCTCGTCTTCCCATGAATAGCTGATGAAGCAGCTGGGATTCTGGCTATCGGTCAATGCCGTTACTCTGAAATCTCGACTTCCACGTATCGCCTTGTACGGTCAACCACCCGGCCGGGCAGGTGGACCAATCCATCATGGATACAGAGTATCATTCATGGTAACGAACCGCTAACGGCCGGCGTGGCGAGCACACGTGGATGCGGTGAGGCACGAACCGCAATCTACCCGTGCTTCCCTGCCAAGCGGCTCACGCATTGCTGCGTGGTTGGGCGATTTCCTGGAAAAAATGTCCCGCACTTCAAGTGCTTCTCCTCTGGCGGGAGGGCAAACAGTAGGGTGTGCACCGCGCACCATCAGGGTTGGTGCGCAGTGCGCACCCTACGGCTGGGTAGGGTCTTTCGTGGAATTCACCTTAGCAGATGGATATCGGCGAAATCCCGGAAATCGCGGGTATTATCGGTAGCCAGACAGGTAACGG
>CAYMHN010000417.1:0-3813 GCA_964390235.1 uncultured Candidatus Competibacteraceae bacterium | reverse complement strand
GTGGAGACGATCAAGCCCACCACCCACGAGAACCCGACCTACTTCGTGGACGGGATTCTCCACTATGCCGTGGCCAATATGCCGGGCGGGGTGCCGCGCACCTCGACCCTCGCGCTGAACAACGTCACCCTGCCCCATGTGCTCAATCTGGCCGACAACGGTTACCGCCAGGCCCTGCATGACGACCCGTATCTGCGCGCCGGGCTCAACGTGCACCACGGTCAGGTCACGCAAAAAGCCGTGGCCCACGATCTGGGCTACCACTACATCCCCCCGGAGCAGGCATTGGGTTTCTGATCCTTGACGCCCCACTCCCCTGTCGGGAGAGCACCCGGTAGGGTGCGCACCGCGCACCATTAAGGTTCGGTGCGCGGTGCGCACCCTACGGCCGGGCAAGATCCTTTAGTGGAATTCGGCTTGAATTTCTTCAATCACCAGGAGTTCACCATGCGCATGACCCCTTCCGAAGCCTTCATCGAGACCCTGGTCTCGCGCGGTGTGACCGATGTGTTCGGCATCGTCGGCTCGGCCTACATGGACGCCCTGGACCTGTTCCCGGCCGCCGGCATCCGCTTCATTCCCACCGTGCACGAGCAGGGCGCGGCCCACATGGCCGACGGCTACTCGCGGGTATCGGGGCGCCACGGCGTGTGCATCGCCCAGAACGGTCCGGGCATCACCAACTTCGTGACCGCCATCGCGGCTGCCTACTGGGCTCACTCGCCGGTGGTCGCCATCACCCCGGAAACCGGCTCGGCGACCATGGGCCACGGCGGCTTTCAGGAAACCGAGCAGCTGCCGATCTTCTCCAAGATCACCAAGTATCAAGGCCATGTGAACCGGCCCGACCGCATGGCCGAGTTCACCGCCCGCTGCTTCGATCTGGCCTTGTCCGAGCACGGCCCGACCCAGCTCAATATCCCGCGCGACTATTTCTACGGTGAGATCGACGTCAACATCCCCAAGCCGGTACGCATCGAGCGTGGCCCCGGGGGCGAGCAAAGCCTGGGCGAGGCCGCCGAACTGCTGGCCGGCGCCCGGTTTCCGGTGATCGTCGCCGGCGGTGGGGTGATCTTCTCCAACGGAGTAGCGCAGTGCGTGGAACTGGCCGAGCTATTGCAGGCCCCGGTGGTGAACTCCTATCTGCATAACGACTCCTTCCCGACCGACCATCCGCTGTGGTGCGGCCCGCTGGGCTTCCAGGGCTCCAAGGCCGGCATGAAGCTGTTGGCTCAAGCCGATGTGGTGCTGGCTCTGGGCACCCGGCTAGGACCGTTCGGCACCCTGCCCCAGTACGGGATCGAATACTGGCCCAAGAACGCCAAGATCATCCAGGTCGACGCCGATCATCGCATGCTGGGACTGGTGCGCGAGTGCTAGGTGGCGGTCAACGGCGCCGCCAGGGCAGCTGCCACCGAACTGGTCAAGCGCTTGCGCAACCAGCCGCTGGCCGCGCACCAGAACAAGGACCAGCGGCTGATCGAGATCCGCGCGCAGCAGGACGCCTGGGAAGCCGAACTCGAAGATTGGACCCACGAGAAGGACGACTGGAGCCTGGACGTAGCCAAGCAGGGTGGCATGCACCCGCGCCAGATGCTGCGGGCGCTGGAACGGGCACTGCCGCAGGATGCCATGGTCGCCACCGACATCGGCAACATCTGTTCGGTGTCCAACAGCTATCTGCGCTTCACGCGGCCCAACAGCTTTCTGGCGGCGATGAGCTTCGGCAACTGCGGCTACGCCTTCCCCACCAGCATAGGCGCCAAGGTCGGCGCCCCGGACCGCCCGGCGGTGGCCTATGTCGGCGACGGGGCCTGGGGGATGAGCTTCGGCGAGATCCTGACCTGCGTGCGCGAGAACATCCCGGTCACCGCCGTGGTATTCAACAACAACCAGTGGGGCGCCGAGAAGAAGAACCAGGTCGATTTCTACTCGAACCGCTTTCTGGGGGTGAACCTGGAAAGCCCCAGCTTCGCCGGCATCGCCAAGGCCATGGGCGCCGAGGGCGTGCGCGTCGAGCACCTCGACCAGGTCGGCGACGCTCTGGCCGCGGCCTGCGCGTCCCAGCAGGAAGGCAAGACCACCATCCTGGAGATGATGGTCACTCGCGAACTGGGCGACCCCTTCCGCCGCGACGCGCTGAAGAAGCCGCTGCGGCTGCTGGACAAATATCGGGATTACGTCTGAGGCAGCCGAACCGGATCAAGTTGCGAAAAGGGGGACGAGATCGTCCCCCGAACCCAGTATCCGGCCCGGATGCAGCGCCGGCTGCAAGCGGCCCTCCGTCCAACGGCTCAGCCGGTACAGGGTGGCGAAACAGATGTCCGGCGCCGCCCCGCCCCAGCCGCCGATCAGTTCGGCGCCGCGCCGGACATTGTCCATCATCCAGGCCGGCAGGCGCAGATGGTAGGGATTGCGCGCCACCTCGCCAGCGTGCAGCGACAGCGCCGCGACCAGGTCGGCCACCTCGTCGATGCTGGACTCGACCAGCAGATTGGGCGTGGCCATGGCCCCCCAGAACTCGGTTTCCACGACCAGGCACTGAAACCCTCGCGGTTGCCGCGCCAGCGCGTCCGTTACCAGCAGATGAGTGCCGACATGGGTGCCGTGCCAGTCGCCGTCATGCGGCATGAACACCACCGCCGGTTGCTGCTCGGCGATCAGGCGGGCGATCACCTCGACGGCCGCCGCCCAGTGCAGCGGGGCCTCGGTCCGCGACTGCGGATGGATGTGCAGCAGCCCCCGCTCGGCAGTCGCCAGCAGGCTGAAACCGAGATACGCGCAGGCGCGTTCGAGTTCCTGCCAGCGCTCGGTCTGGCGTTCCTCGCGGCTGCCCTGGGTGACCGCCACATTGGCGATGATCATGCCCAGCTCGCGTTGCAGGCGCAGCGCCAGCCCGGTGACGATGCACTCGTCATCCGGATGCGGGGAGAACAGCAGCACCCGGCGCGCATCCACGGCCGGTCGGTTCAGGACCGCCGCGGCCACGCCGGTCGCGTACAACGGTTCCCGCTGGCGCAACAGCTCGGCATAGCCAGCCACCAGGGGCCGGTAGGGATTGTCTGCGGACATGGGCGTCTTCCGCCGTAAGGCAAGTCAGAAGCCTACCGCATCGCCACCCTTGAGCGCCAGCAGTCCGCGAGCCTCGTCCGGGGTAGCGATGTCCAGTCCCAGCCCTTCCAGTACCTGTCGAATCCGCCGCACCTGGGCGGCATTGGATTCGGCCAGCTTGCCCGGCCCGTCCCACAGCGAATCCTCCAGCCCGACCCGCATATGCCCGCCCATGCTGGCGCCCATGGTGGTCAGCGGCAGCTGATGCCGGCCAGCGGCCAGGATCGACCATTGATGATCCTCGCCGAACAGCCGCTCGGCGGTGCGGCGCATGTGCATGAGATCCTCCGGGTGCGGGCCGATGCCGCCGAGAATGCCGAACACGGTCTGCACGAACAGTGGTGGCCGGACCAGGCCGCGGTCCAGGAAATGGGCCAGATTGTACAGATGGCCCACGTCGTAGCACTCGAACTCGAAGCGGGTGCCGTTGCCCGAGCAGGACTCCAGCACATACTGGATGTCCTTGTAGGTATTCTTGAACACCGCGTCGCGGCTGTTCTCCAGATGCGCCCGCTCCCAGGCATGCTGGAATTCCGAGAACCGGTTCAGCATCGGGTACAGGCCGAAGTTCATCGAGCCCATGTTCAGCGAGGCCACCTCGGGCTTGAACTGAAGCGAGATCGGAAGAGCACACGTCTGACCTCCAGTCAGACGTGCGCTCTTCCGATCTCGTTCCAGAAGTCGGCCGACGCCGTCCGCGAG
>CAYMHN010000416.1:0-3821 GCA_964390235.1 uncultured Candidatus Competibacteraceae bacterium | reverse complement strand
TGGTGCGCATCTATCAGGCCTACCAGACCGCCTGCGAGCGCGCCGTGGTGGTCGATTTCGGCGAGCTGCTGCTGCGCGCGGTCGAACTGCTGCGCGATAACGCCGGCTTGCTGGCCCATTACCGCGAGCGCTTCCGGCATGTGCTGGTCGACGAGTTCCAGGACACCAATACCATCCAGTATGCCTGGCTGAGGCAGCTCACCGGCGGGCATGGCGATGTGTTCATCGTCGGTGATGCCGACCAGTCGATCTACGGCTGGCGCGGCGCGAAAATCGAAAACATCCAGCGCTTCGACCGCGACTTTCCCGATTCCCGGACCGTCCGTCTGGAACAGAACTACCGCTCCACCGGCACCATACTCAAGGCCGCCAACGCGCTGATCGCCCACAATACCGGCCGGCTGGGCAAGAATCTGTGGACGGCCGATGCCGAGGGTGAGCCGGTCGCGCTGTACACGGCCTTCAACGAACTCGACGAGGCTCGCTTCGTGGCCGAGCGCATCCAGCAATGGCAGTCAACCGGCGGCCGGCGTGACCAGATCGCCGTGCTGTACCGCTCCAACGCCCAGTCACGGGTATTCGAGGAAACCCTGATCGGCATGCGGATTCCCTACCGGGTCTACGGCGGATTGCGCTTCTTCGAGCGGGCCGAGATCAAAGACGCTCTGGCCTATCTGCGGCTGATCACCAATCGGGGCGATGATCCCTCGTTCGAGCGGGTAGTCAATCTGCCGGCGCGCGGCCTGGGCGAGCGCAGCGTGGACAATATCCGCACGGCGGCCCGCGAGCACGAACTGACGCTCTGGGAGGCCTCCCGGCGCCTGCTGAGCGAAGGCCGTCTGGCCGGTCGGACCGGCAAGGCGCTGGCCGGCTTTCTGGCGCTGATCGAACGGCTGGCCGAGACGACCGCCGGGCTTTCGCTGGCCGAGCAGGTTGAGCAGGTGGTCCACCACAGCGGGCTGCTCGAACTGTATCGGAACGCCAAGGACGCCCGCGCCGAGGATCGGGTCGAGAACTTGCAGGAACTGGTCAATGCCGCTGGCGGTTTCGTCGCCAGCCCTGGCGAAGAGGAGGTTCTGACTCCGCTACAGGCCTTTCTGGCCCATGCCGCGCTGGAGGCCGGCGAGGGTCAGGCCGCAGCTTGGGAAGATTGCGTGCAGCTGATGACCCTGCACAGCGCCAAGGGACTGGAGTTTCCCGTGGTGTTTCTGGTCGGTCTGGAGGAAGGGCTGTTTCCGCATTTCCGTTCCGACACCGAAGCCGGCCGGCTCGAAGAGGAACGCCGGTTGGCCTATGTCGGCCTGACCCGGGCCCGCCGGCAGCTCTATCTGAGCTACGCCGAGAAGCGCTTTCTCTACGGTCGCGACAGCTATCCGCAACCGTCGCGCTTCATCGGCGAAATCCCGGCCGCGCTGATCCGTGACATCCGGCCCAAGATCAAGCTCAGCCGACCGCTGATCGCCGGCCAGCCCGCGCCGGTCGAAACCGAGGATGCCTTCCAGATCGGCTGCCAGGTCCAGCATCCGACCTTCGGCGTCGGTCTGATCCAGGATCGCGAGGGCGCCGGCAGCCGCACCCGCTTGCAGGTGCGCTTCGCCGATGGCAGCAAGTGGCTGGTGCTGGCCTATGCCCGGCTGGAACCGCGGCAAGGATAGTCCGTCTGGCGCAATACGCTCCGCTATTGCGCCCCACTTGTTCCACCTTGCTCGCCGAGATGCACCGCCAGCCAGACCGTGGGCACGGTCGGGTGGGTCCATTCGACCCGGTGCCGGGTACCGGCCGGAATCAGCAGATAATCGCCCGCCGCCATGGGCTGGATCTCATGCCCTTCCAGGGTCAAGCCAGCGTGACCGGCCAGGACCAGCACCCATTCGTCCCAGTCCTGCACCCACCACTCGCCGTCCGGGGTGGTCTGACCGTGCGACACGATGCGCTCGATCCGGCACCCCGGCCGCTGCACCAGGTTCTCGAACACCTCCCCGGCGCGCTCGTCGGGCAGATCGCGCAGCAGATTGGGCAGGGCCGATTCGGACCGGGTAAGACGACTCATGGATCGAACTCCGCTACTACAGGGGTATGGTCCGAAGGCCGCTCCCAGCCGCGCGGCACCTTGTCGATAACGCAACTGGCGCAGCGCTCGGCCAGGGCGGGGCTGGCCAGGATCAGGTCGATACGCAATCCGAGGTTGCGGCGAAACGCGGCCGCTCGGTAGTCCCACCAGCTGAAGCTCCGCTCGGGCTGCTCGAAACGGCGGAACACATCGCTCAGACCCAGCGCCAGCAGGCGACGCAGAGCCGCGTGCTCGGGCTCGCTGAACAGCACCTTGCCACGCCACTCCTGCGGGTCGTGGACATCGCGATCCTCGGGCGCGATATTGAAATCGCCCAGCACCACCAGCCGCTCGTGCGCCTTCAGCTCCGCCTCGACCAGTCCGGTCAGGCGGTCCAGCCAGCCCAGCTTGTAGGCATACTTGTCGCTACCCACCTCGGAACCGTTCGGCACATACAGATTCAGCACCCGCACCCCGCCCAGCGCCGCCCCCAGCACCCGCCGCTGCGGATCATCCAGGCCGGGGATGTCGGTGACGATGTCGGTGACCGGCATCCGGCTGAGCAGGGCCACGCCGTTGTAGGTCTTCTGACCCGCATACACCGCCTGATAACCGGCTTCATGCAGCTCGGTGACCGGGAAGTTCTCATCGACGGTCTTGGTCTCCTGCAGCGCCAGCACATCCGGCTGCTGCTCGGTCAGCCAGCGCAGCACATGGGGCAAGCGGGCCTTCAGGGAGTTGACATTCCAGGTGGCGATTTTCATTGAATTTTCACTGAATCAAGTACGCATTCGGCTGCTCGCGGTGGATCGCCTCGATCCCCTCCCGCACTTCCCGTGACAGCGGGGTTTCGGCCGCGCGCAGATTGATCCGCAGCTGCTCGACCGTGGTGGCGCCCAGGATCACGCTGGTCATGAAACGCTGGTCGATGGCCCAGCGCAGCGCCATGACGGCCGGCTCCAGCCCGTGCTCGCGGGCCAGGTGGACGTACTTGGCGGTGGCCTCGACCGAGCCGCGCGAGCGGTAGCGCGGGAAATAGTCCGGCCAGCGACTGAGCCGCGCGCCGTGAGGTCTGGCACCGTCCAGATACTTGCCGGTCAGCATGCCGCTGGCCAGCACGCCGTAGGCCAGCAGACCACAATCCTCGCGGATGGAGACTTCGGCCAAGCCAATTTCGAAAGTGCGGTTGATGAAATTGTACGGGTTCTGGATACTGGCCATGCGCGGCAGATTCAGGGTTTCGGCCAGGAGCATGAACCGCATCACCCCCCAGGGAGTATCGTTGGACACACCGATCGCTCGCACCTTGCCGGAGCGGACCAGATCACCCAGCGCGGTCAGGGTCTCCTCCAGCGGAATGGCGTCCTCGTCGTCGCGGTGTTCGTAGCCCAGCTTGCCGAAGGTGTTGGTGCCGCGTTCCGGCCAGTGCAGCTGGTAGAGATCGATGGTGTCGGTCCGCAAACGCTTGAGACTCGCGTCCAGCGCGGCCTCGATGTTGCGCCGGTCGAGCCGCGGTCGGCCGTCGCGGACATAGGGAAAGCGGTCGCCGGGACCGATGATCTTGGTGGCCAGAATGACCCGATCGCGGCAGTGCCGACGAACCATCCAGCTGCCAATGATCGCCTCGGTGCGGCCATAGGTTTCGGCCCGAACCGGCACGGCGTACATCTCGGCGGTATCGATGAAGTTGACACCCTGCTCCAGGGCCAGATCGAGCTGGGCATAGGCTTCGGCCTCGTCGGTCTGTTCGCCGAAGGTCATGGTGCCCAGG